>CAZTHM010000001.1:0-47978 GCA_964613505.1 uncultured Acidobacteriota bacterium
GCCATCCGATCATTACAAACATCACTGCAAACACGATCAGAACCCACCGCGGTGCCGTCGCGGTCTCGTACTGGTAATGCTCCTGTGATCCAGGAGCGTTTGGGGACGTGCTCATCGAGCCTCCTTCAAGTATTGGAAATTAGCCTAATAGAACAGGGCCTATCCGTGTCGTTCTGTTGGATTATCTCTGACCCGCTTCGGGTTGTCTACCGGCCCCCTGCGTTTTTGCTGGTTCTGCCTGTTTCCTGCTACCTGCTTCCTGCTACCTTCGCTTCGGCCAGCGCGCCTCGACCGTCGTGGTCAGCCCGCCGCGCGGCGTAAACTCGCCGCGCACCACGCACCACGTCGGCTTCGCGGCCGCGACGATGTCCCGCAGCATGCGGTTCACCGCGTTTTCGTAGAAAATTCCTAAATTGCGGTAGGCCAGCAGGTAGAGCTTCAACGCCTTCAGTTCCAGGCATGATTTCTTCGGCATGTAATGAATGCTGATCGTGCCGGAATCCGGCAGTCCGGTTTTTGGGCACACCGAAGTGTACTCAGGAAAGCGAATCGTGATTTCGTAACCCGGAAAGTGATTGGGCCACGTGTCCAGCCTGGGCAGCTTGGCGTGGATTCCCGCCGCCGCGTGTTTCTCCGTGTAGTCGGCCATCAATTTTCCTCGCGGCTATTGTACACGCTCCCGCGCGGTTCGCGCGCGCATCGACAGCTTGCGACGTGCGTGCGAGTTCGCGTATCCTATCGCCGCATCAACAGCCTGGGGTCTCGCCAACTTGATTTGTCCCAAATGCCATAGCGGGTCCTGCCGCCGCTCGCAGCGCCGCGGTGCAAATGACCGGCTCCGCAGCATTTTTGGCCTGCGTCCCTGGCGTTGCCGCACCTGTGGGATCCGCTTTCAGGCCTGGCAGGTACCGGCCCAGTTCGTCTTCTACGTGCATTGCCCGCAATGCGGCAATCTCGATCTGCAACGCGTGTCCCGCGAACGTGTGGTCGAGGATCTTTTCGCTCCCCTCAAGCGCGCGGCGCGCGTCCCCGCCTACCGCTGCGACCCTTGCCGCCTTCGTTTTTTCTCGGTGCTGCCGTTCCGGCGCATCCCCGCCTTGCGCCTCGATCCGTCGCCCACCGATTCGCAGGATTCCTGATCGTCCGGCCGCAGCTTGACGAAAACCGCATCTCCACGCTATAAAAATAGGTGGCTTTTCGCGCGCCTCAGCTTCAGCTGCGCGTACACTTCGCTGTTCCGCTCCTCTGTGGCGGTATCGTCTAGGGGTTAGGACGCCAGATTCTCAATCTGGAAACCCGGGTTCGATTCCCGGTACCGCTACCAAATCCACCACTTAGCGATTTCATCCAGTGTTTATGGGCCTTCCGTGAGTTTCTGCTTTCTGTCTTTATAGTCTCGCTGGTTCCCGGTTGTCTCGCTCGTGCGCTACAGAAATGGACAGTAAGTGGACAGTAAGGAAACTTCACGGCAGAGGGGTGTGAGCTGCTCAAGGATCTCGGTCGGGCGCGTGGCCCGAATCTCGGTGGCTTCAGGTCTCGCTAAGTCTCCAGGGTCCCGTTTGCTACCCTCCAGAAATAGACACCAAATAGACTGTCCCTACCAAAAACTCTGTTCACGTTCTCAGAGTTGAAGTTACGGCCTCGGGCCGGTAGGCTTTCACGCCATGATTGCGATCCTCTACTCCTTGCTGTTGACCGTTCGTGACTGTCTGCGACGTCGTGCGAGACTTCAGGCGGAGAATCTTGCCCTGCGCCACCAACTGCTCGTCCTGCAACGCTCCAATCGGCACCGCGTCCGCCTGAGTTTCGGTGATCGTATCTTCTGGGTTTGGCTTTCACGATTGTTGGGTGAATGGCGATCAGTACTCGTCATCGTCAAACCTGAAACCGTCATCGCTTGGCATCGGAAGGGATTTCGGCTCTATTGGGCTTGGAAGAGTCGGCACCGCGACGGCCGTCCGTCCGTGTCCAATGAAGTTCGAGATCTCATTCGGAGAATGAGTCTAGCCAACGCCCGCTGGGGTGCCCCGCGCATCCATGGGGAGCTCCTGAAGCTCGGGATCGAAGTCTCGCAGGCCACTGTTGCGAAGTACATGGTCCGCACTCGAAAGCCCCCATCGCAGACGTGGCGCACCTTTCTTGAGAATCATGTCAAGACTCTTGTCTCCACCGACTTCTTTGTAGTCCCGACGATCACCTTCAAGCTGTTGTTTGTGTTCGTGATTCTGGCGCATGACCGCCGCCGACCCGTTCACTTCGGCGTGACGACGAATCCAACCGCGGAGTGGGCAGCGCGACAGCTCCTTCAGGCGTTTCCCTGGGACACCGCTCCGCGATACTTGTTGCGCGATCGGGATGGCACCTACGGAGAGCAGTTTTGTGGAACCGCGAAGTGGATGGGAATCCAAGAAGTTCTGACGGCACCGCAGAGTCCCTGGCAAAACCCCTATGTCGAGCGGTTGGTCGGTTCGATTCGGCGCGAATGCCTGGACCACGTCATCGTTTTCAATGAGGGTGGCTTGCACCGTGTCCTGAAGGACTACTTCGGGTACTACGAGCGCTGCCGAACACATCTGTCCCTTGACAAGGATGCTCCCGTCACTCGGCCTGTCCAACCTCCCTCGCTCGGCGACGTGGTCGAAATACCGCAGGTCGGCGGGCTGCATCATCTGTACACGCGAAGGGCTGCCTGACCAACAAGCACTGCCAAATACTTCCTCGATGAATCGGGCCTCGCGGTGTGCGTCTCGGGCTTGCGAAACATCTGCAGAAGCCGGTCCCAGTTCAGAATGGATGATCTACTGTTGAGATTTCACAGGATTCAGCGCGGGTCGTTCTGGTCATGACGGTCAAATAGAGTTTTTGGTAGGGACACCGCCGCGAAACCTCCGCATGTTGCCAAGACCAGCGAAATGGGACTGAGAACAAATAGAGTGAGAGTTGGTGGCCATCCGTTTCCTGCGCTCGAACCCCGTTTCGTCGCAGCCGTCGCGGTTACGCGGAACGCATTCCTGCTTTGCCCGTTCGCTCCCGATCGATTAGCGTCCGCTTCCGGGCAAGCCCCCACCGATAGCCGCCCAGTTCCCCCGTTCCGCGAATGACTCGATGGCAGGGGATCACGAGGGCTACCCTGTTCGCCGCGCAGGCTCGTGCAACGGCTCTCGTCGCGTTTGTGTTGCCGATCCCGGCGGCTACTTCGCCGTACGACTGAACTTCACCGTACGGAATGGATTGGAGATAGTTCCAAACCCGAATCTGGAAGACCGTGGCCCGAATGTCCAGGGGCAGGTCCAGGTGAGGGTGGGTGCCGGCCAAATAGCCGTTTAGGGCTTCCACCCATTTCTGAAAATGGGGATGATACGGCTTGTTCATGGCCTCGCGCCGAGCCGACGGATACTCTTTTTCGAGCATCGCCAGCAAACCTCTGCGCGTGTCCCCGAATTGAAGGAAACACAGTCCTCGGTCGGTGGCGCCAATCATGATCAACCCCAGCGAAGTTTCGATAGTGACGTACGTGATCGTTACATTCCTCCCATCTTGCCGATACTGATTCGGTGTCATGCCGAGGCGCGTGTCGGCTCGTTCGTACACACGGCTGGAGGAACCGTATCCAGCCCCGTAAATCGCTTCGGTCACGTCCCCCGACTCTTTTAGGCCTTTCTTCAATTTGCGGAGGCGCGCCGCATCCAAATACTGTTTCGGACTCAATCCGACGACGGCTTTGAACGTCCTATGGAAATGGGACGGGCTCATGCGCACTTGCGCCGCGAGTTCTTCCAGCTTCAAGGGCTCGTCGCTTCGTTCCTCGATGCAGCGGCACACTTCCCGAATTCGCTCTACGGTCGGGTCCGGTCCGGAGGCGGCCAGAGGGCGACATCTCAGGCACGGGCGGAGCCCGTCTCGTTCCGCGTCCGTCGACGACTCATAGAAGCGCACGTTCTTGCGGAGGGGTTGGCGAGACGGGCAAGAAGGCTGGCAATAGACGCCGGTGGTGAGAACGCCATAGAAGAAACTACCGTCCCGACTGGGATCTCGGTCTTGAACCGCTTCCCAGCACCTAGCTTGGTCCAGCATCAGTACCTCCCGAATTTCTTCGTCGTCACGCCATCAATTTAGGGCAGCCGATCTGCCGAATCCATCTGGGACTTGCTGTCAAATCTCCGCCGGCGACGAGACTCTTTCTTCGCCATCACTCCCGGCCGCGGCCTCGGCTGTTTGCGTCACGGAGTCTCCTCAATTTTCGTTCGGCGCAAGAGATGCGAGAGGGCCGCGCGATCTCCCCTCCCGCTGCGTTCTGCAAGTTTCTGCGCGATCATAAGGCGGTGCCGCGGGGTCCTGTTTCCGCCGAACTTGAACTTTGCTTCCACGTGCTCAATCGCAATTCGGACCCCCACGATAGCGGCCAGAGCCCGTCCGAAGAACGACTTCCCAACCTTCACGGTGCTAATCTTTTCCGAAGCTTGAAAGTGCTGAACCTGTCTGTTCAACAGGTCGGCTAACTGCGGCTCGGTCATCATCAAAGCTTCTCCGGTCGCGTGGACTGCAGCGTAGTAACTCGTGGGTGCGCTCCATAGAGGGTCCTCGCCAGGCTCACAATTCCACGTGCTTGGAACAAAGCTGTCTGCCTCAAGGACCGTCATCGTCACCAGCGGTCGTTCGGATATCGCTGGTAGAAGGGGATTGGCACGATGAACATGGAACTCAATTCCGCGAGTTTCGTCGTAAACAAAATGCGTGGGAGTGATTACGGGCCTGTCCCTCCCCGCGCCCATCGCCACGACTTGACCAAAGCTTCGGTGCTTCAGGAAATCCTGCCACTCGGCATCGTTCACCGCGCTGTCGAACACAGTCTTTAGCACTTCAATTCCTTGACCACAGCCGTTCCCGTATCCGCTCCACTCGAGCGTTCAATGCGGAAGTCGTAGCATCCGGCTTTCTTATCCCTCACTTCGATGTAATCCACATCCGGGAGTTGCAGCAGCTCTTCGACCGCGACGTCGTGGCCGCCGTTATCGGCGTGGCGCTGCGCAATGAGGCGCTGGCCCTTCGCATAAGCGTTGAGAACGGCTGCGTGCTTTCGGAGATCGTTCGGATAGCCTGCATCTTCCGGATACCGCTCGCACGCCTCGGCATGGATAAAGATCGGTCCCGGCAGCGGAACTTGCTCGATGCCGTTGAATGGATCGTAGGTGAAGAGCGTTCGTTGCTCCGCACCGACATGGAACGTGCGCAGGCAATGGCGGCAAGGGCCATGTCCTCCGGCCACGTCGGTATGCGCGGGATGTCCGTAACGAGGCGCCTTCTTCGAAGTCCGTACTTGTGCGGCTACTTCGCTCGGAATAGCTATAACGCGAATGGGAATCATTTTCCCTCCCTTGAGTAAGCGCAGTGTTTAGATCCGCTGTCACTCTCCATCGCTAGCGTACGCCGGAATGTTTTTCGGTGAAATCCGTTTCTTGCTTTCTAATTCGGCATGCGAGGGCATTGGGCTGCTCCTGGACGGACATCGGGCGGCAGTTGGAAAACCATTCAGCTTTGCTTTCTTCATCCCCAAAAGCTACTACGAACATCATTGGCATTCGGTTGAGGCCCGGGTTGCAGTTCTGAAAGGGGCACTGAAGGTAAGCGTGGGAGACAAATTGGATCTTCAGAATGCGAAAGCTTACCCTGCGGGTAGCTTCCTCATTGTTCCTGCAAACGCGAAGCACACCATGGGCGCAGACGAGGACACAATTATCGTAACGACAGAGGTTGGGCCATGGTCGACCCATCACAATAGTGATCACAAGCACTAAGCGCATCTGCGTGGGCAAGGAACTAGGCTTCACCCCGAATGCCCCTTATGAATACCGCTGAGAATGAGGCGCGGAAGATTGCTAATCCCCAGTCCCTCACGGGACATGCGAGTTCGACTCTCGCCCCGGGCACTTCAATTCGTCAACACGCGCGACTGCATGGCGCGGAGTCTGCCGCCCAGCATTGCGGCATCGCCAGCACGACGAGCGCGAGGGGATACCACTTGGGCCCAAATTCCGGCCCTGCGTTCCACGTCGCCACGGTGCCCACAATGCTCAAAGCTACGCCTACGGCGCCAAGCGCCAGGGCGTGGTGCATAGGCCGGTCGGGCGCGAGCCGCGCCGCGATGTAGCTGCCCGCCACGCCATAGACAATACGATAGGCCGTCGCAAGCAGGAAGAGCGCGTCCGCCATCGGCTGGCCCCAAGGTGGATATACATTGAGCACATGCAGCACCTGGTCGGTGCCCAGCGAAAGAACAACGACCGCGAAAAACCCCAGGAGTAAGGCTCCTGTGCTGCGCCACAGGCGGCAGGGATGCGTACTCGTTTCTGTCATTTCTCGCCCCCAGGCAGTAGCGACGCGAAGATATCGTCCAGGCGGTCGTAGCCCATGGCCATGCCCTCCTCCATGCCGGACTTCAGCGCGACGTCGCGGGCCTCGCGCGATTCGTAGAGCATGGTCTGCGTCAGCATGGTCTTTCCGCCCTGCTCCACCAGGACCAGCGTGTTCACCGACTCGCCCGGGTACCACGACTCGTCGAATTTCTCGGTGGCCACCAGCCGCTCCGGCGCAACCACTTCGCGGATCACGCCGCCCATGCCCATTTCCTTCTTCTTGGGGTGACGCCACACGTAGCGGTATTCGCCGCCCACGCGCAGGTCCACTTTGCAGACCGCCAGCGACCAGCCATCCGGCCCGAAGAGCCAGCGCTTGAGCAGGTCACATTTGGTGTGGGCGTCGAAGACCAGCTTCCGCGGCGCGTCGAAGACGCGGGTGACAACAATTTCGCGGTCGGTGGGCGTGGTGACTCGTAATGTTGCGGCGTTGTTCATCGGTGGTCTCCTTTATCGCTTTGTGCGTGCACGTTTTTTCTCCCTGGGCTTCAGGGTCTGCATCTCGTCGAGCAGGGCATCCAGGCGCTGGAACCTGGCCTCCCAAAACTGGCGGTAGCGTTCCAGCCATGCGGTGGCTTCTCCGAGGGGCTTGGCCTTGAGCTGGCAGGGCCGCCATTGGGCCTCGCGGCCGCGAGCGATGAGCCCGGAGCGTTCCAGCACCTTGAGGTGCTTGGAAACCGCGGGAAGGCTCATGTCGAAGGGTTCCGCCAATTCCGTCACAGAGACCTGCCCGGAGGCGAGGCGCGCCAGAATGGCGCGGCGCGTGGGGTCGGCCAGGGCTGCGAAAGTTACGCTGAGGCGATCGGTGGTCATTCGTATTTAACCTACTGGTTAAATACATCTGACTCCCAGGTTTGTCAAGCACTTTTTTTGATTTTCTGCATACCTTGTCATCTGAACTCGACCTGCTTGCTGGCTGGTTGGGACGCGAAGGTCACGTCGTGCGCATTCCTTCGTCGGTGACAGTTCACGCTCGGAGTTGCGCGCTACTCCTTGGCCGCTACTTCTGTCACCGATTTCAAATTCGCGAGGCCGCTTTCGAAATCGCCGCCGACCATCTTGTCCATGTTCATGAAGAGGCCGATCGCTTTTGCCATGAAATTGTTCCGGCCAGCCATGCTCCAAGTAACCGCAGTTTGGTTGCCTTCCGGCTTGAAGGCGAACTCTACGCTGTTCGTGCAGGCAAATGGTTTAAGGAATTCAAGTTTGATGCGGATCAGTTCGCTCGGGCGGCTCTCGGTAATCGTCATGCTCCCTTCGCCGACCTCCTTGTTGCCGGCCCACCGGAAGATGGCGCCTGCTCCTTCTGATCGGCCCTCAAAGGAATTCTTAGCCGCCGGATCGCGTTTCGCCCAGGGGGACCATGCCTCCCACTTGTGCAAATCGTTGATGTGGGCGAACACAGCTTCCGGCGGGGCGGAGATGCTGCCGCTCCGCACGACGCTGAATTCGGAGGGCTGCGCCACGACGATGAGAAACACGACAACGATAACAGCCAGAGCGATCAGGGTTAATGTGATCACGGAAGTTTTTCTCCTGGTGGTAGTATTTTTGCAGTCGCGGCGAACCATGCTTCCAGATTGACGAGGTGAATTCGTCTTTTTTGTCTCAAAGCGTCCACGATCCAATACCGATTCTCAATTCCGGTCAGGGCCAGAATTGTCTTCCCCGGATTCTCATCGGCCGCACGCACGATCGTTTCCGTCCAGTGGCGGTTCCATTTCTCCCACACCTGCGCTTCCACAGGTCCGACGACCTCCGCCTCCAGTGCCTTTTTGGCAGCAAGAACCTTTGCCGTAGTGTCGCTGTTCACCTCGCGGGGGGACCTCCAATAGCGGAACAGCGCTTCATATGTGAAATCCGTGAACTGCTTCATAGCCTTCATGTCCTCTGGTTTTGACGAAGCCGCTTCTTCGTGCGCCCGCTTAACAGCATTCACAAGTTCGCTGAAGAGAGGCTCATCCGGTTCGGCGGGATACACGAGGTACTGTTTCTTATTCAAAGACGGAAAGATAACCTGCGTGTATTCGATCTTGCCGGGATGTACTTCCTTCGCCAACAATTCCTTGGGCGTGACATCGAGGACGAGAACATCAGCATCGATCGACTGGATGAGTTTCTCAAGAACCTGCAGATCATAGTGCGTTGCGCGTTCGTGCCTCTTATATAGAGTGCCAAGCACGAAGACCCGAGTTTTTGCAGTTGATCCCTTTGGTCGCCTGGAGTTTTCGGGAACCTGAGTTTGGGCCGCTGAGAAGCAAGAACCCCCGATGATCAGAGCTGCGAACAAGGAGAGGGCCTTACGGGTCAAAACAGTTCTGAGATTGTTCGGGGTCATGGTTTTGCATCCTTTTTGATCTGGACCGCCTCGTGGGTTGGTTGTGCCGCCCATCGTTTTGCAACTTCGCCATAAAACGCCACTACGGTTCGCAATCCTCCAAAGAAGTGGTCTACATAAATGAACTCGTTGGGGGCATGGGCGTTTTCGTCGGGGACGCCGAAACCCAGGAGCACCGTGTCGAGGCCCAACAAGGACTTCAACTGTGCGAGTACGGGAAGCGTGCCACCATCGCGCTGGAATCCCGGTTTCTTCCCAAAACCGTGCTCCAAGGCGGCCACCGCTGCTTGAATGCCGATTGTATTGGTGGGAGTGAATGCCGGTTCAGCACCGCCCAGGCAGTGCACGGAAATGTCCACTGTATCGGGCGCAATGGCCTTGACGTATTGAGTAAACAAGTCCGCGATCCTGGTGGGACTCTGATCCGGAACCAAACGCATGGAGATTTTGGCGAAAGCGGTGGCGGGCAACACGGACTTGAACCCCTCGCCCTGATACCCACCCCCAATGCCATTACATTCGACCGTGGGCCGAAGCCACAGACGCTCAATCGTGCTGAAGCCGGCTTCTCCGCCAAGTCGCTTTACGCCTAGGCTGTCTGCATACGCATTGTCGTCCCAGGGCAAGCGCGACAGCTCCTGCCGCTCTTCCTCGTCGGGCAGGCGCACGTGGTCGTAGAAGCCCGGGATCGCCACACGCTGTTGCTCGTCGTGCAAACCGGCAATGATTTTGCTGAGCGCCGCAATGGGATTCCCGACCGCGCCGCCATACACGCCCGAGTGCAAATCGTGCTTCGAGCCTCGCACTTCGATTTGCATCATTACGATCCCGCGCAGGCCATAGCAGATTGTCGGCACTCCGCGCGCGAAGAACGATGTATCCGAAATGACCGCCAGATCTGCGCAGAGGATATCTCTGTGTTCGCGAAGAAAGGCTTCGAGGTGCGGACTCCCAATCTCTTCTTCGCCTTCGATGATCATCTTAATGTTCACCGGCAGACGCCCTCGACATCGCAAGTAGGCTTCAATGGCCTTGATGTGCAGAAAGAGCTGACCCTTGTCGTCAGCGGCGCCGCGGCCAAAGAGCCTGCCATCACGAAGTGTTGCCTCGAACGGGGGAGAGTCCCATTTGTCGATGGGTTCAGGTGGCTGTACGTCATAGTGGCCGTAAACGAGCAGTGTCGGGCCGGATGCGCCCATCCACTCGCCATAAACGACCGGATGACCGCCGGTCAAATACGCTTGCACGCGGGTCATACCGGCAGCAGTTAGCTGGGCCGCAAGCCAATCCGCACATCGCCTCACGCTCGCCTTGTGACGTGGATCGGTGCTGACACTCGGAATCGAGATGAACTCCCCGACTTCCATAATGTAGCGGTCCCGGTTGCCTTCAAGATAGGACCCTATATCCATGTTCACGCTTTTCCCCTAGCTTGCTTTTCGCGTCTTGGCATCACTTCTTCAAAAGTGTTTTCACCTGATCCGTCACGGGAGTCCCAGCGGAAGTGCTCCTGCATCGTCAAGCGGCCGTCCGCCAAAAAACCAAATTCACAAACTGAAGAACCGCCATCGATTCGACCCTCCACATTCGCCTGCACGTATCGGAAATGGAGTTGTCCATCGGACATAGCCCCAATTAAATAGCCCAGCCGTATGCGGCCACCGGCGTACCGCGCGGAAACCAGAGAACCCTCCTGCGAAAAATGGAGGACGGTTTCGCCATCCACTTCGCTTTTGCTGCCGGTGGAGACCACCCACATGGTGAGGCCATTGAGGTTCCCAATTCTTGTCATGGCGTGCCCGCGATTCCGAGTTGGAGCCAATTCCGGCGCTGCACATATGCTCCGCCGCAACGGGTGATTATGCAGAGGCGTGCGGCGTGCGTCGCGCACATTCAGACAATTTCCGTCACGTCCGGATTAGAACGGGGTCCGTGACGGCTGCCATCCGAGTTTGCACCACGCTCCTTGTCCGCGCCTGATTCTTGAAAGATAGCCGACCTCGAGTGAGAGAAATGGTCGTTCTCGGACATGAACCTCAGATCAGGACACGTGTCCCGCACGAATATCGGTCGGCCGGCCATTACCGTCCGCCGAGAACCCGCTCCAGAAGCGACGCGAGGCGCCCTGCGCTGGTGCGAAGTGGATCCAGACCGGGGTCGTAAATCGTCAGCTCCATACCCCGCGCGCCCGGGTGGCGGACGAGCGGGTTGAGCAATTCAGCAACTTCCTCGAGTCCCAGCCCGCCGGGCGTCGGAGAATCTACCGCGGGTATGACCGACGGGTCGAGAACGTCCGCGTCGAGGTGGATCCAGAAACCCTCCACGCCGTGCCGGGCGATGCGTTCGAGAGCGGCCCGCACAACATTGGCTGGTCCGCGCTCGCGAACGGTCGCTCCAGGAACATCAAGAAGCGGGGAGGCGCGCAGCGCGTCGTGGCCGTACCAGGGTTCCGCCTCATCCCGCCGTCCGATAAGCACCACATCCTCGGGACGAGCTAAAGGTCCGTCCTCAGCAAGACGCGCCAGCGGTGTATCACCCCGTCCCACAGAGAGCGCCAGGCACATGCTGGCCGCGGAGCCGCTGCGCGACTCCTGGGGAGAAGCAAAGTCGGCGTGCGCGTCAATGTAAGCAAGGCCAACGGGCGGGCTGCCGGGCCGCCGGATACCGAGCAAGCAACCCAGGACTATGCTGCAGTCGCCGCCGAGGACCAGCACGAACGCGCCGCCCTCGGAGGCGGCCGCGACCCGTCCGGCCAGCGCGCGAGAGTAGGCCCCAACGCTCTCTTCGTTGCGAGGTTGCAGTCCCTGTCGCACGAAATCGCGGTAAGGGGGCGGTACAAGGTCACCGCAGTCGCGGGCTGCAAGACGCGCGGCGATGCCTTGCGCCCGCAGGGCGTCCGGGGCGAGATCGAGGCGGCGAGGACCACCATCGTCGTACGGGCGGATACCGATGCTCGATGGAGCGCCGACGATCGTGATCGGACGATTCATGCGTCACCTATGGCCGCTACCAAAACTTCATAGTGCGCAACGTTGGGCTCCGGTTCCAAGAGACACTCTCGATCGTATGGAAAGTAGCGAGCTTGCTCGATGTCCGGACCTGCGTAACCCTCGATCGCCTCTCGTGAGTCCCAAAGCGAAATGAGAAGGAAATGAACTCGATCGCCCTCTGCGCGGCGCAGGAGGCAGACCCCGCGATTTCCCGGCACGCTCTGGTAGTCACGCACACCAAGGTCGGAGTCCGCGAGGTACTTACCGTACCCGTCTGCTTTCTCGAGCAGGACGACTCCATGCCATACGCGAGCGATCATCTTCTCCCCTGCACCTGTATATGCCACTTTACAGGTGCAGGATAGTACAGGGCCCTGCACTAGTCAAGTGCCTTATACCGGTGCTAGGATGTGTTCGTGGCAGATCCCTTGAAAACTCCAGCGACACTGGCTCGCTTGCCCTTCAAGTATTTGAGCGGCGAGATCAGCATGGACTTGGTCAACACCGTAGATTGGACGCGGCGGGGCGCCGCCAACGAGCGCCTGACCAACTATGAGCAACTGACCCGGTGGGCGGAAGGCGCCGGGCTGGTGCCGAGCGAGCACGGGAAGGGGTTGCGGATCTCGGCCCAGGCTCGGCCGCGGGCCGCACAGGCAGCTCTCGAACGGGCCCGCCGCCTGCGGACCATACTCCAGAGTCTCTATCGATCGGTTGCCGTCGGCGCGCCTCAGGCTTCTGCTTGGGAAAACTTCAACCGTGAATTGGCCGGGGCCTTGGGGCGGCTGCGGGTTGGGCCGCAATGGACCGGGCGCAAGAGAGTGCAGGCGGGCTGGACGTGGCACATTCCAGAGGGAGGGCTGGACTCTTTTCTGTGGCCGATCGCCTGGTCGGCCGCGAGGCTGCTCACATCAGATGAGGCAGCGCACATCCGGGTCTGCGCCGGGGCGGATTGCGGTTGGACGTACGTCGATCGCAGCCGCAACGGCCTGCGTCGGTGGTGTGCGATGGAAACGTGCGGTACATCAGAAAAAACACGCCGCCGGCGGGAGCGTCGTCAGACCAAGCCTCGACCATGATTTAGAAGAACGGGCCCGGTTCCGACGACGCCGGCTATCGGGGGGGGCATCGCAACTCCTTGAATTTGTTTTTTCATGCACCAATCCTTTCTTGTTCAATATCATTGGCTATGTACTTTTCATTTTGCCGCCCGGCCACGCACAGGGCAGGGCAAGTACCGTCAACGCGATCCTTCAGGAACATCCGTCATTGTCAGCTCGTAGTGCCGGACACGGCGGTCGAACTTGGACAGAAGGGTGGCAGCCTCGTCTGCGACGACTGCCGCTTCGAGGTCTGGCCCGGCGAACTCGCGGATCGCCTCAAGCGAGCGCCACAAGGTAGCGACGAGAACTTCAACCTCCCCTTCCATCCTGCGACTGAGGAGTGTGGCCCCGGCATATCCATCCAACCCGCGGAGCCTCGGTAGAACATTGCCCCGCAAATGGTCGAGGTAGGCCTGGGATTGAAGCTCTCCGGCATGTGCCGACCAAAGACGGACAATCATGTCAGACCCCCCAAAGCGCGTTGTCGCCGGATTGGTCGCTGCCGACCACATTAATCCAGCGCCTAACTTCCCAATGCGAAACCAAATCGTTGATGACGTAGGGATCCTTGCGGGCGAAGGCCTCCACGGTCGTACGGTCGGCTACGCGGAACACGAGCAGCGCTCGGTCCGCAGGGTCAGCCAATGCGCCTGCCAGGATGAGCTCGCCGCGGGAGTGGGCTTCCCGGACACAGCGCAGATGCTCCTCCCGGTAAGGCGCGCGACGCGCGGCGAAGTCGTCGACCACTTCATAGAACAACACGTAGTACTCCATGGTGATCCCCTCTTTCAAAGACGCATCAGCCAGCCGTATTTGTCAGCATCACGTCCCGTCTGGATTCCTTCCAAACGCGAACGTGCCCTCTCGGCAATCGACCCTTGCCATTCAGTTGACAGCCGAATCTCACGTTCTTGGTAGCAAATGCACACGATTGGAGCGACTGTAGCCGCAGTCCCGACACTGAACGCTTCCGTAAGATTCCCGGCCACGTGCGCTGCGAAAATTTCGTCAATCTGGACCGGCCGCTCATTTACCTCGATGGCCATCTCGCGGAGCAGCGTGAGAACGGAGTCACGCGTTACGCCGGGCAAAATGGTTCCGTTGAGCGACGGCGTGATCGCCACACGGCCAATCACGAAGAAGATGTTCATCACCCCGCACTCTTCGACGAAGTGGTGCTCGTTGGCGTCGAGCCAGAGGACGTTGTGGAATCCGCGCTCCTGGGCCAGATGGGCAGCCAGCATCCCAGCGGCGTAGTTGCCGGCCGGCTTGACGTTCCCGGTCCCGCCCGGGAACGCACGCACGTAGTGCTCTTCGGCAAGCAGCCTCAGCGGTTCCGCAAAGTAGCGACCCACGGGACATGTTACGATGGCCAAGCGGTAGCGCTTCGCTGGCCGGACCACCAGCACCTCATCAGTGGCGAAATAAACTGGCCGGACATATAGGGCGCCTCCCTCGCGCTGCGGTATCCAGTTCCGGTCAAGACGGATCAACTCAGCTACACCTTCCAAAAACAGGGATTCGGGCACTTCGGGCATGGCGAGGCGAACTGCCGAGCGATTCAGCCTTGCGAGGTTGTCACGAGGTCTGAACAGCGCTACCCCGCCATCCACCGTGTGACGGGCCTTGAAACCCTCGAAGATAGCTTGGCCGTAGTGAAGGGCGCTAATTGACGGGGGTAAGGGCATTGGACCGTAAGGAACGATCTGCGGCTCGCCCCACACCCCACCTTCATAGTCGGCAACGAACATGTGGTCGCTGAACACGGTTCCGAATGGCAGATTATCTAGGTCGACCGTCGATAGGCGCGACCGCTGCGTTTGCTCGACGCGAATCCTCGCCGCAGGCATAGATCTCGACCCTTTCATTCGCTTCCCGCACATCCAGCGCCATTGTAGACAATGAAAACATTATGTTGCAAATGAAAAGTGATCATTGTTAGTATGACGGCATGGAATTCGATGACATTCGGGCTTTCGTGGCCATTGCCGATGCCGGGTCCGTCAGCCACGCGGCCAGTGAGCTTTACATAACCCAGCCCGCGGTGACGCGGCGCCTGCAGCGCCTCGAGAGGTCGCTGGGTACTCCCTTGCTGGACCGGCGGCGGAGGCCGTTCGCGCTGACAGAAGCAGGCCGGGCCGTGCTGGAGCGGTCCCGACGCGTGCTCCACTCAGTTCAGGAGCTTCGGGCGGCAACAGCGGGGGGCAATTTGCCCTTTGGCGAGCTTCGTATCGGAGTGGCTCACGCTCTCACCGAGCTGACGCTCGCCGAACCGGTCGACCACGTGCGGCTGGCATTTCCACAGGTCGTGCTGCGGCTCAGCACAGGCTGGAGCCGCGACCTCCTCAATCGTGTGCGCTCAGGGGCTCTCGATGCCGCTGTCATTCTTCTCCCCGAGGGAGAACATCTGGCAAACGGCGTCAGCGGTGAGCAGGTTGCGAAAGAACGACTCGTGGTGGTGGCGCCACGACAAGGGAACTCGCGGTGTGTTCGCGAGATGGGCGACTTGGGCGGCATCAGCTGGGTCCTTAACCCTGAGGGGTGCGGCGCCCGTGCGGCGCTTCAGCGGGCACTTCTCCGTGCCGGTGTGAACATGTCTGTGGCAGTCGAGACTTATAACTACGAGCTCCAGCTCTCCCTGGTCGCGCGGAAGCGCGGACTCAGCCTTGTGCCAGCTCGTATTCTGGCCCGAAGCCGACTCCGTTCGCGGATTCGTGTCCTGCGCATCCGCGGGTTGGACTTCCGGTTGACCGTATGGGTGGTGCGCGGCCAAATAACGAAGCGACTCGATGCTGTTCTTGTGGAGTTGAGCCGCGGACTGATCGCCAGGCTCTCCGTTCCTCGGAGCCGGACACGCTAGTGCCCGGCTAGAAATCAGGGCTTTGGAGAGACCCGCCGGATTTCACAGCTCTCCTAGCGAGCCCCCCTCTGCGCGATTCGCGAGAGGTGCGTTAACACGCACCTCCACTGCCCCTGTTGCCTGACAAAGACACAGGACACCCGCTCCGTCTCGCGGAACGCCTGCCCCTGGTATTTCCCTCCGGATACCCCTTGTGAGATGACCACTGCCGTATCGCCGTAAACTCGAACATTCAGGTCGTGGGACTCCATTACATCGTGACTTAGCGCGCCCGATTTCACTAATTCCAGAAAGGCGGCCTTGTTGCTCATGCTGCCGTCGGGACCGACAATCGTCCAGTCGTCGGCCATATACCGCCCGATCGCTTCCGGGTCGTTCTCGACCATCGCCCGGTCCCATTCGTTCCCAAGTTCGATCAACTCATCTCGGATTTTGCTGTCCACGGTCCTCCTCTCAATCCGCAGATTCATTTCGTGGTCTTGCGCATGAAATCAATCACCCAGTGTTTGGTCCACGTCTTGCCTCCATCCACTGAGCGTTGACTCTCCCAGTGCGCAGTCCGGTCGGTGATCCGAGACCAGGTGAGCCGGGAGCGAATCTGGCGCCCGGTTTCATCCTCCCACTGACCGTAAAGATCGATGGTGCCGCCTGCAAATCGTCCGCGCCAGACCAGGAAGCCACCCGGCGCAGAAGTGTCTGTCCAGGTATGTTCCCACTGGGAAGTTTGCGGATTGAATGCACGGAGACCGAGGCCCTTGATGATCGTCCCTTGATAAGGTCCTTCGAAGAATTCCATCGAAACGCAACCATCCAGGACCTTAGTCGCTTTCAACGTGCCGGGGCCTTCTCCCCAGGATCCATCGGGCCGGGGAAAGCGACAGATGGCGGTCCATTCGCCTTCGAGAAAATCAAACTGCGTTGCGTCAGCGCTGTTTGTTGGGGGAATCACGTCGCTCATACCGACCTTCCAAGGTGTGCTCATTCCTGCCTTTCAACCTGCTCTAGCCTTTTCCTGTCGTCCGAACTCCGTATGCCAGAACAAAAGCAATTCCGCTGAATCCCAGTGCATCAAATGCGCTTGCTACTGTGAATCCCCCGCCTACCAAAGGATTCGCGATCGCACTGGGTACGTGTAGCAGGACAAACCAAAGAAAGATCATTGTGCCCTGCAGAATTGCAACCACCCTTAACTTGATCTTCAAGAGGATCGCAGTACCGGAACCAATGAGGGCCACACCGGCAAAATAAGTCCAGAAGATGTGTCCTGGAATCCACGCGGGAACCATTCTTGCCACGTGTTCTGTGTACAAAAAATGGTCAATGCCAAATGTTACTGTCATGAAGGAAAAAAGATATCTGCCAAGAGGGATGAGTTTTTCCAACGCCCTCATGAGCGGGGATTTTTCCCCAGCGCTTGCGGTCTCTCCGGGAAACGACCCGGCAATAACAAACGCCCCTCCTGAAAATGCCAGCGCTTTGGTTGCATCCACCCACACTCCCAAATGGCTAAGTTTATGGGGGAAAACGAACAGCATATAGGGGACATGCCAGAAAACAACCAGCGCCAGGAGTATGCCTCCTAGAACGAGTGCCACTCCTCTTCCTTTTTTCTCGAAAATGATGGCCATACCTGCACCGATGAGGGCCGCACTGGCAAGGTAGGCCCAAAAGGCAAGTCCGGGAATCCCCGAAGGCCACTGCGGAACAAAAACAGAGCGAAATTTTGCATAAAAAAGCTGTTGAATCCCCAGACCGGCCATGCAAGTGCCATAGAACGAGCGCCCTGCTCGAATGACATCATGGTCGAGTTTCCCTGAAGGGCTCATCATAGATAGCTGAGCCACCACTCCTTCCGACGTTCCTTCAAGCGCGCAAACCACAAGCACAGCGGATACATCAGCATGACAACAAGAACCCAAACCAGGTACACGACTCCCAGCGGATAGCCGTAATCCGGCGGGAACAATTGCGACGGGCCACCGGACGAAGGCAAAGGGTTGAACAAAAACGCCGCCTCACCGTATCGCGTCAGAGCAAACGGTATGGTCAGAGCATGAATCAGAACGATGTGAATAACAAAATACAAAAGCGGCACGCGTCCGAAAACGACCAGCGGATTGGCTTTCGAAAATCTGGCTGCATCCATCCAAGCGAGCAGCAAAAGAGCCGGCCCCAGGGTCATCAGCAAAAAATCGAGCGATGGCGGATACTTCGTGCATTTCAAGAAGGAAAGGACGGTCATCCCCGGCACTTGGCCGGACCATGGAAAAGGGTCTCCATAAACATTGATCCCGCGAATCACAAAAAATGCCACCGTTACAACAAGTCCAACGCGCATCAACCATTGCCGCCGTCGGAATGGGTCCTCCATGACCATCAAACGCCCAAAACAGAACCCCGCAGCCATGACCGCCGCCCAGGGCACAAGGGGATAGCCAACCAGAATGACCATCTTGCCGGCGCTGAACATTCCCGGCTGATGCAGGAAGTTCCATATCCATGCTGCCGAGCCGAAAAGCTGCTTCCCGGAAATGGAATCGGCAAGGTTGTGCAGGGCAATCGTCAGGAGGCTGAGGATCGCAAGCGCGCGAACGGGAAGCCACACGAGAAAGCCAAGAACGATCATCGAAAGCCCAAGCGCCCAGAGCACCGTAAGGGCAACCGGGCCGGACAGGAAACTGAAGTTCATCGCCAGGCGCAGCACGGTTACTTCCAGCACCACCAGCCACAAGCCGCGCGTCCAGAGAAAGCGCGAAAGCTGTCCGGTGGTGCGGCCGCGTCCCAGCCAAAAGAACGCCCCCAGGCCCGCTGTGAACATGAAAACCGGCGCGCAGATGTGCGTAACCCAGCGGGTAAAGAACAGCACAGCCGAGGTGCGCGTCAAGTCCTCCGGCTGGAAGACCATGGCATCCGCGTGAAAGAACTCACGCGTGTGGTCGAGAGCCATGATGATCATCACCAGGCCGCGCAAGGCGTCCACGGAGACTACGCGGGCCCCGCGGTCAACCGTTGGAACCATAGAAGGAGCCACCCTTGTTCGTTTTCACCTTCCGCCGCTTGCGGAGGACATGGTCTCGAGCATGGCGGTGATGTCCCGATAGCTGACCGCCTCATCCGCGAACTCAAACGTGCCGCGCTCGCGCATCTCCCGCGCCGCGCGAAGAAAGGCGCCGAGGGCGGCACGTGCGAGCGCGCTGCCAACACTGATTCGCTTGACGCCGATCGCTGACAAGGTCGCAAGAGACAATTGAACGCCTTGCAGTCCCATGATCACATTCACGGGGCGATCCACGGAGCGCACCACAGCCGCAATATCATCCTTCGAAGTCAGGCCGGGCGCATAGAGGACATCGGCCCCTGCCGCTTGGTAGGCCTGCAGGCGCATGATGGTGTCTTTCAAATCTGGCTTTCCGACCAGATAGTTTTCCGCACGCGCAGTTAATGTGAAACGAAACGGAAGGCTGCGGACCACCTCTGCGGCCGCGCGGATTCTCTCGGCTGCATGCGCCAGTTCATATGGCACGCCATCCCCGCGCCCGGAAACATCTTCAATCGAGCCGCCGGCAAGCCCGGCCTTCGCGGCAAGCCTAATGGTCTCCGCGACGGTCTCGGGGGTGTCTCCAAAGCCATTCTCGAGGTCGGCGCTTACCGGCAAGTCGGTCGCAGAAACAATGGCGGCCACATGCGCTATCGTTTCCTCACGGCCAATCGCGCCGTCCCGCTTCCCGGCCGAGAAAGCATAACCCGCGCTGGTGGTGGCCAGCGCCTCAAAGCCCAGCTGGGCCAGCAGCCGCGCTGTGCCGATGTCCCAGGGGTTCGGAATAATGAATGCGCCATCACGCTTGTGAAGCGCGTAGAAGGCTGCGCCCTTCTCAGTTTGCGTTAACATGTTTGGCCTCATCGTGCGGTTGGCAGTGCAGCGGGAATGCCGAAGGTCCCATCGACCACTTCGGCGAAGTTTCTTTCCTCGCGGAGAATGAGCCGCTTTGCTTGCGCCATGGCGAAGTTCTCACGCCCCTCCGGATCTGCCTTCAGGCGCGCTCGGTAAGCCTCATACGAAGCCAGGCTGTCGAATGCGATCAGCCCCCATGCCACATCATTTGTTCCTTCATGAGGAAGAAAGTATCCGACAAGGTGCCCGCCGCATCGAGGAATAATGCGGCCCCAATTCTCGGCGTACTTCTTGAACGCGTCTCGCTGGAATGGATCGATCTGGTAGCGGATGATGCATATGATTGTCATTGGTATCCCCCATCGGCAGAAGGCTCGCTCAAGGGCGCTTTCCGTAATCCTCTAGAATTACCTTACGCCCGGCATGTTCATCGCGAGTCCCCAGGATGGATCCTACTACTTCCGAAATCTACTGAACACGGAATCGCGATCTTTGGCCGCAGCGTGGCAGTCGTGGCACTTGCGTGCGGCTTCAGGGGCGAGGACTCGTTCCGATTGACTATCGCCTTTGAATTCCTCATAACCCCAGCCGCCGGTGGCAGCAAATCGTTGGCTGTCTTTCTCCATCACGTCGATAAACCGCCGCGGTCCCTCAGCGGTCGCCCCGGCGCTCTCTCGCGTCTCTAACAAATCAAAAACGAGCAAAGAACCGTCCGGGAATCGCCCGGTGCGATAACCCTCCATGGCCTTTTCATTCGCATAGATGTGATGCAGCCCGCCGACCCTTTCAAAGAAAGGACTCTGCGGGCCGACCAGGGCACTCTTCACATGCACCCAATTGCGATAACCCTGCGGGTAAACCACCGGGTCACCGGGGACGGCGCCCTGATGAAGGGCCGCTGTGAAACCTGCGCATATCATCAGGACCATCGAAATAGTTCTCATAGGTGCCATACCTTCGACTCCCGTGGACGACAAAACTCGAAAGGATCAATATGCAGACAAAAGCAACTGCGCGTCGCGCACAGTAGGATGATTTCGGACACATTCGGGCAGAAACAAAGGTCGATTCCCTAGCGGTGTGCCGCCTCACAGTGGCTTGGTGCCATGAGGCAGCTTGCTTGCAGTTTCAGTTCATCGAATCTTTCCATGTCTTGGGCGCAACGCCCAGCAGGCGGCGCATATGACGCGCGAGGTGGCTCTGGTGGGAGAAACCAGCTTCCAGCGCAACTTGGCTGATGGGCAGCTTGCTATCGCGCAGCAGCAGCGCCGCCAGTTCTACCCGTCGCCGGATGACATATTGATACACGGGCAAGCCCATGGAACGGCGGAACAGCACTTTGCAGTGTGAAACGCTGACGCCCGCGACTTGAGCAATGTCTTGTAGCGACAAATCATTGCTCAGATTGTCCTCGATGTAGGAAAGCACCTGTTTCAGCCTCCGGGGAGGCAATCCCCCGCGATAGAGGCGCGATTCCACGGCCAGCGAGCTGTGACGATGCACCACCTGGGCGGCCAACGCCGCAGCCATGCTGTCCAAAAACAAACGGCCGCATGGAAAACCTCGATCCATTTCTGTTTTCAGCGCCCAGGCGAGATGTTCTATGGAAGCATCGCGAATCTGGAAACGATTGCAGATTTGCAGGCGGGACGGATCTCGCCTGGAGTCTTCGACGACCCTCTGCAAAACCTCCGGAGCAAGGCTCAAAACGAGAACCGTGTCCGTATCCTCATTCACCCACCGGCTGCGCATGCCCAACGGAATGATGTCCACATCACCGTGGATGGCCTTTCCGCGATGGCTTTCGCCTCCGCGGAGGCAAGCCACGTCGGCGGCGGACCCTACGTGAACGCTGACGACAACTCGCTGTGAGCCAGGAAAGTCATGCACTCCCCGCGGGTCTGTAAGCATGCGCACTTGCAGGCTTTCGGTTGCTACGGTTGGTCCTGCGGGAGCAGGCACGGCCTTCCTTGCCGGGCCATGCCCTGCCCTTCCAAAACTAATTCCCAGACTCATCTGAACCTCACCCCATGCAGAATGGACGCAACTTCCGGCCCCTCGGAACTTGACCCCTTAGATTCTACTCTGCCGCAATTGGTTATCTGCAAGTCCGGGCAATGGTTCCATTCCGGGCGACTTCAAGGGATTGGCCATCCGCTCGGCACGCCGCTCTTAGCTCCAGTTTCGATAAATCCATTTGGTAAATATCTCCCAAGCCGTTGCCGGCTGAGCGTATTCTCTCCAGATACTCTTGGGTGGCGAACCTTTGAGGTGGTTGCCCATCTCGAATGTTCCTGGCGCTGGTCCAAAAGAAGTACCTTCCGTCCGGTGAGACCATGGGGGAATACTCGTTCGCGGCGGAGTTGATCTCGTTCGGAAGGCCTGCGGGTTTTGTCCATGATCCATTCTGCTGGTAGCTGATATACAGATCCGAGTCACCATTTCCCTCTCGATTGTCCGCCATGAAAATCAAAAAACTTTGATCGGAAGCGATATAGGGCTCGTATTCATTTAGTTCGGTGTTTATCGGGCTTGCCAAATTCTCCGGCTCCCCATACTTCCCGTCAACCAAACGCGAACGGTAAATGTCCGTCTTCCCCAATGCGCCCGGGCGGCCTGAACCAAAATAGAGAGTTCCATCGGTTGCCAACGTCGGGTACCACTCGTTACCCTCGCTATTGACAGGCGAGCCGAGATTGCGCGGCTCGCCCCATTGCTTTCCGTTACGCTCCATAATCCAGATGTCGAGATCGTGGTGCTTCTTGCCCGGCACGGGACGGTCCGAAATGAACAAGAGCTTTGAGCCATCCGCGGTGATGAAAGGGTCAGCATCCCTGTACTGTCCCGAAAAAGAAGCCACCTTGGGCTCCGTCCAGTGCCCGTCCTGGAATTGGGATACGAATATCGTCCAGAAAGAAAAGTCGGGTGAGTCCTTCAGGAAATATAAAGTCTTGCCATCCGGCGTAAATACGGGGTGAGATTCATAGTCCCCGGTAGAAATGATTCCCTGGGCGAAGATTGTTGGCTTACTGAGCGGCTTTTCAACTGCATACGGCGCTCCTTGATGTTGGGTATTCTTGCCCGACAGACCAACCATAACGAAAAGCGATGCCAGGACCCCAAACAGGGGGTAGATGCACATCTTGACAGAGCGATGTCTGATTATTTGCGTAGTGAAGTTCAGCAATGCCGTTCGCATGTGTGGCTGCCTCCTTCAAACACCGAAGAATTCCCCAAAAACAGAAAACATCACAACTCGGACAAGCCTCTTCCCAATCAAGCCTAGCAGAATCGAGCGGGCACCCATGGAATCAGGTCCGAAAGCGTCCATGCTTTCCACTGGAGTTCAGCTACCTTGTTGAAGCGCTGCGCCGCTTTATCTGATACTCCGCCTCGAGCCTCCAGGTCTTGCCAGCATCGCGAGACCTCTCTCCCCGCCAGATGAAAGAGTTAGCCTGGATATCGTTGAACGACCAGCGCAGCGACGAACCGTCGCGGCCTGGCCCTCTGAGAACGATCCGATCCCCCTCCACCCCGCCCTGCAGCACAGTAAAACCACTACCTTGTGGGGCCACCCACACCACACGCCACAACCCGGACTTGGGGTCGAAGAAGCGCACCGTCGTGCCGATGAACCGCTCGTCCTTCGTGCCTTTCTCTGGATACGTAATCCAGATGTCCTGCAGAACACGGCCATCGATGACCCAGCCGAACAGGATTTCTCCAAAAGTGTGACTAACGCTGCCGTCCTCGGCGTAGGAGGCATAGTCGCTATCCCAGGTGCCGACGAAGCCGTCGAACACTTGCGCCTGCGCTCCCAGGCTGACATGCGGGCCCGACGCCCGCAGCGCGCGGATCATCTCGGTTCGAGGATCGCTTGCACCTGCTTCCGGAGATGGCTTTTCCGCGGAGCTCCCCCCACTCCTCCGCCTCATGTGATGCTCTTCCTCGAGCCGCCAGGTCTTGCCGCCATCACGAGACTTCTCTCCACGCCAGAGGAATGAGCCGGCCTGGATATCATTGAACGACCAGCGCAGCATTGCGCCTTCATCGTCCACGCCTCGCAGGACGATCCGGTTCCCTTCGGCTCCACCCTGCACGGTTACGAGGGTCCCAAATGTCGGGGCCACAAAAACAACCCGCCACATCTTGGACTTGCTGTCAAAAATACGCACCGACGTTCCGATCGTCCGTTCCTGTGTGCCTTCCTTTGGATAGCTGATCCAGATGTCCTGCAAGGCGCGCCCGTCAATGATCCAGCCGAATTTGAGCTCGCCCGAGGAATGACGGACGCTGCCATCGTCGAGGAAGAAGGTGTAGTCGCAATCCCATGTACCGACCAGGCGATCAAAGACCCGCGCCGCGTCCCCCAGCGAGGAATGGGGACCCGGAGCGGAAAGGGCTGTGATCATGGCCTGCTTTGGGTCAATGGTTTGTTGCGCATCGCTTGTGCTGCGAGCACCACCGAATGCAAGGCTCAGCACGCTTGTTGTGGCCAATGCGCCGAGAATGCAGAGGACCGCACCCCGCCCTGATTTCATTTTTATTTCCTCCAATCAGCGGTAAACAATC
The DNA here is from genome assembly GCA_964613505.1 of uncultured Acidobacteriota bacterium. Taxonomy (GTDB): domain Bacteria; phylum Acidobacteriota; class Terriglobia; order UBA7540; family UBA7540; genus CAZTHM01. The sequence goes on from CAZTHM010000001.1 coordinate 24,166, forward strand.
CAACCTTCTCGCCTTAATTTATTCGGTTCGCTCCCTGCACTGATGTCATTGCTTTCCTCCAATCAACGATAAAGAGTTCCTTATTTCACCAACCGAACCAAACGCGGATCCAGACCACAACTTCTCGGCAGAAAAGTTGGGAATAGGCTCGCTGGGAATATGCCCTGATCGGCTGGGGCCAATATGCACTTTCTTGCGAAAATTACGAGGCGTAGTCAGATGGCGGGACGCCGTACCGGCGATGGAAGGTCCTGCTGAAATGATTGATGTTCGGGAATCCGCTCTTCACCGCTGCTTCTGTAACCGATGCCCCTAGGCGCAGCAGTTTCGCTGCTTGCCGCATCCGAATCCTGACCAGGTACCGGTGCGGGGGTTCTCCCACCAACTCCGAGAAAACCCTGGCAAAGTGAAACGGGCTCATGCCGGCTTCCGCGGCCAGGGACGTCAATGAGTGAGACTCTTCCAACCGAACGGCCATGTCCATACACGCTTCTCTAATGCGGCGCGCATGAGCGCCCACACCGGATAGTTGGGGCATCCTTTCCCACCGATGTGGCCCCAGCGCGGCCGCGCAGTGAAAGGAAGCGCTTTCGATCTCCAGAGGACAGGCAGAATTCACCGCATGCATGATCCACCGATACGCAAAGTCCGGCGCAGGGCCGGCTTGCACCTTCGGTGGAGGAATATTTCCCGGAAGCTGGCCGAGGGCATCTTCCAACACCTGTGGCGTGAAGGTGATTGTCAGGCACACATCATCAGGACAGGCGTGAAAATGACGATATCGCCGCTTCAGCCCGGGGGTTGAGACCAACACATCCCGGCGCGAGAAGGTCCACCACTCCTTGCCCTGCATCATTTCAAACCCGCCGCGCTCGAGAAAATTAACCGTAATGTACTCGGTTCGCTCGGACTCGGGGTCCCGGTGAAAACAATGTTCTGGATGGTCGGACCGCTCGACGACCAGAGATTTCCCCTGAAAGATAGTTTTCACCCGGTTCATGACGTCAACCTCGAAATACAGCAAGAAAGTGCATGTGACAGCGTGTCTCAACACCTAAACTTGGAGATGAAGATCAATCATCCACTGGGAAGACCGCCTGCATGGTTTCACGCCTTTCACAGGTACTCCATTGGATGATTCTAGGAGGTTTGACGATGCCGACGATGAAAGGTGAGGACAAATTGCGTTTTCACGACATCCTGGCTGCTTCCGGCCGGTCGGCTGAGATCCCCGAACCGGACGATGCCTACGGATGGCTCATCGGCAGTTGGGAACTGGATGTCTATGATTTTCAGACCGATGGCGCCGTACGCCAGAGTAAGGGGGAGGCATACTTTAGCTGGATACTCGAAGGCCGCGCCGTGCAGGATGTCTGGATCATGCCTCGGCGTTCCGAGCGCACCGCCGGCATGACCAAGATCTGCAATCGGTACGGCACAACGCTACGCGTGTGGGATGCATCGATTCAAGCTTGGCGCGTGACCTGGATCAACCCTGTGACTGGGAGATGCGACAACCTGATCGGACGGTGGAGTGGTGACGATGTTGTCCAGGTCGGCACTCACTCCGATGGCACGCCGATTCGCTGGGTCTTCACGGATGTCGCACTTGACTCCTTCCGTTGGCTCGGTGAGACCCTGCAGCAGGATGGGAAGACCTGGAAATTGGAAACTGAATTCCACGCCAAGAGGATGCGATCATGTCTGCCATGAATCGCCGGCAGTTCATAGAGAGTGCCATTGCCCTTGGAGCCGCGGCTGCCTGGGGAGAAGCATTTGGAAAACCATCTCGCGTCCAGTGGCGTGAACGCCGCGATCTATTTGCCGAGGGCGTGGCCTCGGGAGATCCCGACAGTGACAGTGTGCTGCTCTGGACTCGTCGCCCCTACGGGAATGATCACGCGACAGAGACACTGACGGTCGAAGTTTCCGAAGACCAACTCTTCCGTCGGGTCGTTGCAATAGTAAATGCCCCTGTTTCAGCGGCATCTGATTGGACCTGCCGCGTTCTGGTCGGCGGCCTGAGGCCTCGGCGGGTCTATTGGTACCGTTTCACCGATCGAGAGGGGTACGGCAGCCGGCTTGGCCGCACCATCACGGCTCCCTCCGCCAACGATCCCCGTTCTGTGCGATTCGCTTTTGTCAGTTGTCAGAACGCCAATCAGGGTGCACAGAACGCCTATCGGCGCATGATCTACGAAGATGAGCTTGCGAAGGATGACGATCGACTCGACTTCGTTTTGCACCTCGGCGACTTCATCTACGAAATGGTCTGGTACCCGGAAGACCGGCCGCAAGGAATGTATGACCGCGCTCTGCGCGATATTGTCCGCTACAAACACGGCGAGAAGATCGGGGACTTCCACATTCCAACGACCGTTGACGATTATCGCGCCGTCTACCGCGCCTATCTCCATGATCCCGACCTGCAGGATGCGCGCGCCCGGTGGCCGTTCGTAAACATGTGGGACAACCATGAATTCACCTGGCTCGGCTGGCAGAGCCTACAGGTATTCGAGGGTAAGACCCGACCTGCCCAGACCCAAAAAGTGGCTGCCAACCAGGTGTTCTTTGAATATCAGCCAGGAAGAATGTCCAAGCCAAGCGGGCCTGCATTGGATCGCTTCGATCCCCCGGCGGTTGTTGATGCCCCGATCACCCGCTTTGATGAGCATGGCCTGGGTCAGGAACCGAACAACCTCGCAGCGATTGCCAGCCTTAAGGGCTATCGGAAGCTTCGCTGGGGCCGCAATGTGGATCTGATCATCACCGATCAACACAGCTATCGTTCGGAGGAACCAACCGGGCGAGCAGAGGCGAAGATCTTTTCAAACAAGGACTTTCCTGAGTTGATGCCGCAGGAAGCGATGGAGATCCTGGATGCGGGACGCGCTTTTGACAACGGCCGCGCACCTTCTTCCATCCGATTTGGCGAGACGGAGGTGCCCAACTTCCGCAAGGAAGCTCCTCCACAATCGATTCTAGGCGCCGAGCAAAAGGCCTGGTTTCTGAATCAACTGAAGAATTCGAAGACCACTTGGAAGGTATGGGGCAACACCCTGGGCACACTCGACTGGCGAGCCGACCCGCAGAACCTTCCCTCCGGATTGACCAAACCGTGGCCCGGGGCAGGTTATGCAGGATTCGGCGGCGGAGACCATAGCTCTGCATATGTCGAGCGCAGTGAAATCTATGATTTTGTTCGCAGTAATGCGATCACCGGTTTCGTGACTGTTGCCGGCGACCGGCACAGTTTCTGGGCTGGATTGGCGGCCAAGTCGCTTCCACCCAGGTCTTTCGAGCCTGTTGGCATTGCCTTTGTGACCGGCTCTATCTCTGCTCCTGGACTGGTCGAAGCATTTGAGCACAGCTTCCCAAAGGATCATACGCTTCGGGCTCTCTACCTGGGTCAGGGGCCCAGGGACGTGACACCGCAGCCCACCATCAACCTGTTGATGCGGCACGGTGTGCAATCGTGCCTCGAGTACGCAAAAAGTGGAGACATCGCCAAGGCCCGTGCCGCTTCTAATCCAAATCTTTCACCGCACCTGTCATTTATTGACATGGGCGGACACGGCTATGCAACTGTCCGCGCCACAAGCAAGTGGATCGAAGCTGAATTCGTCTGCATACCGCGCCCCATCAAGCGCAGTGACCGCCCAGACGGTGGTCCGTTGCTCTACCGGGTCAAGTTTCGCACTGTCGGCTGGAATAATGGCGAATTCCCGAATCTCGAAACACAAGTTCTGGAGGGCAATCCGAAGTTCTCACTTTAAACGGCGTCAACCATGGACGATACAGCGAATCATTCTTTGGATCTTTTGCCATGGATGCGTGAGGCCATGGTCCGCTGTCTGTTTTTGTCCGCTTTTTGTCCAGGCTGTGCCTTGCGATGGCCTCCGTCGCCGCTTAGAGTGAAACCGCAAATCCAGTGGCCAGGAGGCCGAAAATGTCCGACACCGCATTGCTCGTAGTTGATGCCCAGGAATCCGTTCGCCATCGCCCGTACTGGACCGATGCTGAGGTGCCGGTCTTCGTACATCGGCTGCAGGCATTAATCGATGGTTGCGCCGCCCGTAAGATGCCGATCGTGCAGATTCTTCATGTCGAGGATCAGGGCGCATTTTCGTTGGCATCGGGTTGGGTCACTGCATTCGAACCCATAAGGATCAAGCCTGACGCTGTCTTTCACAAGCGCTACCACAGTGCGCTGGCAAGCACTTCGCTTGGTCCATGGCTCACGGAACGTGGTATTCGCCGGCTCATCGTCGCCGGGATACGCACCGAGGAATGCTGCGAGACAACTACACGCCATGCGTCGGACAGTGGATTCACCGTGGATTTCGTAGCCGAGGCGACTCTGACCTTTCCGATAACGAACGCAAGGACTGGCCGTACGTGTAGCGCAGCTGAGATCAAGGAAAGAACGGAATTGGTGTTGTTATCCGGGGGTTTTGCAAGGATCCTCTCGGTCGAACAATTGCTGAAGGAATCATGATCAAGCCTGGTCGACAACCCGTATATTTCATGTTGCTCCCGAGAACGTTGCTCCTCGACGTCGCCGGCCCGGCAGAGGCGCTGCGCATGGCGAATCGCTACCAGAACGGGGTCCAGTTCGATTTGCATTACATCGGCCCATGTTCCGACGTGCAAACCTCGATCGGGCTGTTCCTCAAGAAACTTGCTCCCTTGCCCCGATCGCTTCCGGACGGCGCGATAATCGTGTTAGCTGGCACGGTCGACGAACCAAGCCATTCGAGTGCCGCCTCCAACCTTAAGGAGACGAATCGCCACAACGAATCTCTGGAACGAGCCCAGTCGGCCGTAATCAAGTGGTTGTGCCGCGTCGTTCGCCCGAGCCATCGACTTGTTTTTATTTGCTCGGGTGCTTTATTGGCGGCGCGTGCCGGTTTGCTGGACCAGCGCGCATGCACGACACACCATAGCGACTGCAAAGACCTGCGGGCTCTCGCACCAACGGCTAAGGTACTCGACAACCGAATTTTCGTAGTCGACGGCAACATCTGCACAAGCGCGGGCGTAACCGCCGGGCTCGATCTGATGTTGCACCTTATTAGTCAGATCGCCGGACCCTTATGCGCGGTGACGGTGGCACGCAACATGGTGGTCTATTTACGACGTACCGGGGCTGACCCCCAGCTGTCTCCGTGGCTGGAAAGCCGCAATCATATCCACGAGGCAGTCCATCGCGCGCAAGACGCATTAACGGCGGATCCTGCCCATCCATGGACTCTCGAGGAATTGGCCGCCGTCGCAAATACCAGTTCGCGTAACCTGACACGGCTCTTCGTCAAATACGCTCACGTGAATCCCCTCGAATACACCCATCGCTTGCGCATCGCAATGGCGCGGGAACTGCTCGCCAATTCCCAACTCGACATGGAGCATGTGGCAGAGCGCGCAGGGTTCGGATCGAGCCGCCAGTTGCGCCGTGTCTGGCGCAAATACAATACGCTGCCACCCAATCGTTCGCGGTATTCAGCGACAGGGGACACCGCCTATGGCGCAAGAACACGTCTTGGCTGAAATAAGCTGCAAAACGTCGGCTTGGAACCTCAGCAGGAAACTTCCTGTTTCGGAAGGACGGCGTAATTTTCTGCGGGCGGCTGCCCTTGGCTTCGCGGGATCTTTCTTGCCGTCGGCCCACGCGGCATGGGCGACCTCCGATGCGCAATCCCGTCCACTCCTTCGAGCCCAGAGGCTTGCCTGGGCCGGCATCAGGCTCCAACTGGAGAAGGCCGCGCTCTTCCTCGATCCCCTTGTTAACCCTGATGTGTGGGGACCGGCGCTGAAGGATTCCCTTGTCGCAGTCGACGATGTCGAAGGTGATCGATACGTACTGGTCACCCATCGCCACCCGGATCACTTTGATCCCGGAACGGTGCGCAAGGCCTTGGGTGGCACCGGCATCCTGGTATGCGCCCCAGAGGTAGCCCCGTCCGCAGCCGCCGCTGGATTCAAGGTACGTCTCGCACCGCTCTACGAGCCGGTCCTGCTCGGTGATTTCACGGCTACAGCGGTACCCGCCGTGGATGGTTATGGTGACTCGCAAGTATCTTGGGTGGTGTCAGGAGGCGGCCGGCGGGTTATCCATGGCGGAGATACCTTGTGGCATGGCTCCTGGTGGCACATCGGCCGGCAATTCGGGCCCTTTGACGCGGCCTTCCTCCCGATTAATGGCGCGCGCTTCGCGTGGAGAAAACCAGTGAGCGATGTGCCCGCCGTCATGACGCCCGAACAGGCCGTAGCCGCTGCCGTAGTGCTGGGAGCTCGCCTCCTCGTTCCGATCCACTATGGGCTCGTGGGAGCAGAGGATTACAGCGAAGTGTCGGATCCGAGAGCCGCGCTCCTTGAGGCCGCCCGCAAGCGAAATATGGCCGTGGAAATCGCGCGCCCCGGTGAATGGTTGACCTGGCATGAGCGCATCGGTTGAAGAACTCATATTGCGCCAGAGGAACTGGTGGACGTTTTCGGACCTGAATCCAAAAGTGCCCAATCCACTCTGCTAGGCTGATTTGCGTAGTTGCGGAGGTGGCTCGCCGCCATCGCATTGCCTTGTGTTTATCCAGATCTGTTCGAAATCGTCCGATTGTGCGCGACGCGCCTTGCACTCTTCTGCACAATGACTCTTTGCAACAGACCATACGCGCGCCGGGAATTGGCTCCAAGCGCTTTATCGCGAAGGCGCAGATACTGGGCATAAAGCAGCGGTAATCGGGCTGGAGGCGAGAAAGGGCTATCCTACGGGACTTTGTGAAATGGAACCGAATCAAACTCCTCGTGTATTGAGATTTGGCGCTTTCGATGTAGATCTGCGCGCTTGCCAGTTACGCAAGCACGGCCTGAAGATCAAGCTTCAAGGCCAGACTTTCGACATCCTCAATGTTTTTTTGGAAAACCCTGGCCAGTTAGTGACGCGTGACGACCTGCGCCGCCGCCTGTGGCCCGATGGCACATTCGTTGACTTCGGCAACAGCTTGAACACGGCAGTTAATAAGCTTCGCGAAGCGCTTGGTGACTCCGCTTCCAATCCCCGCTATGTAGAGACCCTTCCGCGCCGCGGCTATCGCTTCATCGCTTCAGTGGAGGCCGTGGAACAAGCTGCTGGGCTGCCTCGCAACGCCGTTGAGGTTGCCGAGACTCCGGGACCGTCTCTTCAGGGGCAAGCGGCCTCCACTGCCCCGCGGCCGGCCGCCCGAAATGCAAAGATGGCTAGCCGGATCCTTAGGGTCGTCGTAGCGGCCCTCGTCTTTACTGTCCTCATCACGGCCGGCCATTTTGCTCTCAAGCGTTCCGACTCATCCGCGGCAACCGCGAAGGGAAAAATCATGCTGGCCATCCTGCCCTTCCAGAACATCAGCGGCGATCCCGGCCAGGACTACATCAGCGATGGACTCACGGAAGAATTGATCACACAACTCGGGCGCCTCCAGCCCGATCGCCTGGGCGTAATTGCGCGCTCCTCCGTGGCTCACTACAAGCACTCCGACAAATCCATTGATCAGATTGGGCGCGAGCTTGGCGTGCACTATGCCCTCGAAGGCAGCGTCCGCCGCAGCGGCGACCGCATCCGCATCACCGCGCAACTCGTTCAGGTCCGCGATCAAACCCATCTGTGGGCCGAAACCTATGAGCGCGACGTCAAAGACATTCTGAATATTCAGCAGGAGGTGGCCGCCCACATCGCCCAAGCCCTGGCCACCGAGCTTCTGCCTATCCGCTCGTCCTTCCACTCCGGGGTGATCAATTGAAAAGCGCTCTTAAGGTAGGCGTTGCGCTGATTCTGCCCCTTTCCATTTTGGGTATGTTTCACGGCGGGGAATCGAAACTGCAAACATCAGCAGCAGAAACAAAACGCGAGCCTGTAATTGTGGAATTATTCACGTCGGAGGGTTGTTTTACGTGCCCTCCAGCGGACGCACTTCTCGCACGGTTGGAGGATCAGCAACCCGTTGCGGGTGCGGAGGTCATCGCACTTGAGCTGCACGTTGATTACTGGAATCGGCAAGGCTGGGTCGATCCCTACTCTGCGCCGGAATGGACCCTGCGACAGCAGGAGTACGTCGATTCCTTCAAGGGCGAAACAGCGTATACGCCGCAGATGGTCGTAGACGGCCGTGTCGAGTTTCTCGGAAGCCGCATCCGCGAAGCTATGGCAGCGATTGAGGAAGCATCGCGCGGTCCGAAAGCGAGCATTGTCATCGTTCCGGCCACATCGGGCCAGAATCGCACCTCGCAATTCACAGTGAGCGTAGAAAAGGTGGCAAGCGCAACGGACAAGGACACCGCGGAGGTCTGGCTGGCTCTTACCGAAAAGGGCCTGTATTCCGCGGTGAATCGCGGCGAGAATGCGGGAAAAGAAATCCACCACGCCGCGATTGTTCGCGTAATGCGCAAGATTGGCGCTGTGGGCGGGAAATCTCCGTTGCCCTTCACTTGCAACACAAGCCTGAAACTGAAGCCGGCATGGAAACTGGAAAACCTCCGCGTGGTCGCTTTTGTACAAGAGAAAAAGAGCAGGCGCATCCTCGGTGCGGCCTCGCTGAAAATTGTGAACTAGAACAACCCGGAGGCCAGGGCTGTTTCACTTTGGAATTGGGAATCGAGTAGGCCGTCCAGGATTCAGGTCCGAAAATGTCCACTGTTTCCTTTGCGGTTCGTCTATCTTGATAAGGTGCGATATGCCGCTGGACTACAAAACCTGCTCGCAAGCGCGGAAGACCCGGGATCCTCGGTTTGACGGGCGCATTTTCATCGGCGTCCTCAGCAGTGGTGTGTACTGCCGCACGATCTGTCCTGTGCCCACCGTCAAAGCTCGAAATGTACTTTACTTTGCCTCCGCCGCGGCCGCAGCGGAAGCTGGCTTCCGTCCTTGCCTCCGTTGCCGTCCGGAGGCTTCTCCAGGAACGCCCGCGTGGATGGGGACTTCCGCGACGGTTTCACGGGCCCTGCGTCTGATCAGCGAAAGCCCTTTGGAAGATGGCGGTGTGGATGCCCTGGCGAATCACCTGGGCGTCGGTTCCCGCCATCTCCGTCGCTTATTCCTGCAGCACCTGGGCGCCCCTCCCATGGCCGTGGCACACACCCGGCGATTGCATTTTGCGAAAAAGCTGATCGACGAAACTTCGCTGCCTATGAACCAGGTAGCAATTGCTGCTGGTTTCGGCAGCGTTCGCCGCTTCAACGCCAACATCCGCAAGGTTTACCATCGTACGCCGACCCAAATCCGAAAACTCGCCCATCGCCTGGAAGTGGAGCCGGAGAATGAATATGTGTTCCGACTCCGCTTCCGCCCTCCACTTGACTGGGACGGAATGTTGGCGTTCTTGGCGCCCCGCGCTACACCGGGCGTCGAAGTCGTGGAGCAGGGTTGCTATCGGCGCACCATTTCACTGCACGGGTTGGCTGGCCATGTCCAGGCTTCGCTTGAAAAATCCAGCCGCGCAATTGCCGTTCGTATCCGTTTCCCTGACCCTCGCTGGCTTTTCCTGATCGTTGAGCGCGTGCGCCACATGTTCGACCTCAATGCAGACCCATTCGAAATTGCAGCGCAACTACGTTCCGATCCTTTTTTGGCAAAGCGGCTCACAACCAAGGCCGGGGTGCGAGTGCCAGGCTGCTGGGACGGTTTTGAACTTGCGGTGCGCGCGGTACTCGGACAGCAGGTTACTGTAAAGGGCGCGACTACCCTGGCCGGACGGTTGGTGCAAGAATTCGGGACGCCTGTGACCGCAAGCCACGGCCTCACGCACCTCTTCCCGTCGCCAAGAGTCTTATCTGACGCAAATCTTGTCAGCATTGGTTTGCCAGGTGCCAGGGCGGAATCAATACGAGCGCTTGCGCGCGCGGTATTCGACGGCCATATCTCATTCACAGGCGTAGCAGTTGTGGGCACATTTCTTGCCCGGTTTCGGGAATTGCCGGGAATTGGCGATTGGACAGCAAAATACGTCGCTATGCGTGCGTTCGGCGATCCCGACGCGTTTCCGAGTGGCGATCGCATCCTCCGCCGTTTGGCCGGCGATTGTACAGCGCGCGAGCTCGATTTGAGATCCGAGGTGTGGCGCCCGTGGCGTGCCTACGCCGTGATGTTGCTCTGGCAGAGGGCGGACGAGACCGCGAACCGTGCGACTCGGCGGCCAGGGCGAGCCTCACGGAAATAGTCGGCAACGTCATTGGAGGAACGGTATGTGCAGCCGAATGGTGGTTCGAAGCCTCATATTGGCGCTGGCCGCGGCGCTGATCTGGCTGGCTCTCGGGGCCGAGCGCCGAATATCGAAGGCCCAACAACAGGAGCGGACCTCCACAGGCCGAGGTGAAAGCGCTGAAGTGAGTCGGGTCGTCGAGATTCGTTCGTACAACCTCAAGGCAGGAACGCGGGAGCGCTTTCATCAGCTATTTGAACGGGAAGCATTGCCGATGCTGCAACGCTGGAAAGTCGATGTGGTGGCGTACGGTGCATCGCTCCACGACCGCGATTCCTACTACTTGATGCGCTCCTATTCCAGTGAAGAGGACCGGCAACGGAGCGAGGACGCGTTCTACGGAAGCGATGAGTGGCGGCAGGGGCCGCGCGAGCCCATTCTTGCCTGCATCGAAAGCTACACGACGGTTGTCCTGCGACTCGATGACGCAACACTTCGAGGTCTTCGCGCAACGGGTCAGGCGGGTACGTCTCAGCGCGCGGCGCCCCGGAGGTGAGCAAGGCGATGAGGGATGTGGCTGCAAGAAACGGCAAGTGGCTGCCCAAGCTGGCGAAGGCGCAGTGGGCGGCGACGCTCTTGTGGAAGCGCGTGCGCCTTCCAGTGGTGTGGTTGCTGGGGCTCTACTTTGCCACCCTGTACATCAGGATGGGGTGGATCAAGTTTGACCCGGACGGCTTCTTCACCAGGGCGTTCGCGCGTTGGGGGTATCCAGAGTGGTTGCGCCTGGGTGTCGGGTGCATCGAAGTCACCGGCGGGGCGATGTTGATCGTTCCTTGGACGGCGACACTGGGCGCTCTGGCTATCGCGTGTGTCATGGTCGGGGCGTGGATCACGTGGTACGTCAATGGGCACTATGTCAACGTGGCGTGGATATCGTTCTACCTTTTCTCTCTCTTGTGGATCGCCTATGAGTGGCGCGCGTTCAGGTTTTGGAAGCTGGGATCGCGCAACAAGCAGTGAATGATGAAGGAGCTAACCATGATCAAGAACATTCGATCTGGATTTGCGATAGCTGGAACTCTTCTGCTGGTGACCTTCGTTTTTCTGTTCTTCTCGGCCGCAGGGGCACTTTCGAGCGCGGAGGGGTCAATGAGCAAGGACGAAGTACTCCTCCGCCAGCTCAATGACCAATATGTTGAGGCCTTTCTGAAGGCTGACGTGGGTTGGTATCAAAAGCATCTTGCTGACGACTTTGTGTGCATCGAATCGAGCGGCGCGGTCCTCAACAAACAGGAATTTCTGCGCGACACTGCTGAAGGGCCCAATGTTGCAGATTACAAACTCGTCCAAGTGCAGGTGCGAATCTACGGAAACGTGGCCCTGGTGCAGGCCACAGGGGCGTTCACACGGAAGGACGGCTCCACCGGCAAGAGCCGCTACACTGACGTCTATGTTCGAAATGGGAAAGAATGGAAGGCGGTTTCCGCGCAAATTACGCGCGTCCAAAGCGCAGGCCGCTGATGGAGAACGACGGGATGCGCCGGACAAAAATCCGTTTGCTCTTGACGTCATTGCTTTGTCTACCTGCTGGAGGCGTGTTCGGCCAGTCGAAAGCGAGCGGGCCGATCACTGAAGGCTATACGAAGACAAGCTCCGGGATACGCATACACTATCTTCAGTCAGGTCAGAGCACATCGACACGTGCATTGGTGTTGATTCCTGGCTGGCGATTACCTGCCTATTTGTGGAATGAACAGCTAAGGATCTTGTCGCGAACGACTCGCGTCATCGCTATTGACCCTCGCTCCCAAGGAGAGTCCACCAAAACCTCAGAAGGTAACACCCCAGAGGTTCGTGCCAGAGACTTGCACGACGTTCTTAGCAACCTCGGCGTATCGCGTTCCGTGTTGGTTGGCTGGTCGCAGGGCGCACAGGATGTAGCAGCGTATCTTCAGCAGTTCGGAACTGATTCTGTCGCCGGTGTGGTTTTCGTCGATAGCCCTGTTATGGCTGGCCCCGCGGAACTTGAGATTCACAGGGAATTCGCCAGAGCTATCCTCACGGGCCTATCCATGTACGCCAGCCACCCCGAGGAATACTCGGAGGGAATGATGCGTTCTCTATTCAAGAAACCCCACCCCGACCTAGATGTCCAGAGGATTGTGAAATCGACGTTACAGACCCCCACCGATACTGGGATCGCTATGTTGATGATGGACATATTTGGTGCTGATCGCCGTCCAGCCTTGACAAAACTAAACAAGCCGGCGCTCGTGATTGCTTCTTCGGCATCTCCGTTATTGGATGTGCAGAAAGAGATGGCCTCAACCATACCCGGATCAAAGTTTCTTGCTATCGAAGGAACTGGGCACGCCGTCTTCATCGATGAGCCGGAGAAGTTTGCTGATGCGTTGCAAACATTCGTTCAGTCGCTAACTCATTGGTAGTGTGAAAGCCAAAGTACTCTGCAATGCTCTTGCCTCAGGAGCCCGCTTCCATGATGATCCGGCTCATTCCCACCGACAGTGACTCTAAGGCACTGATACGCTCCGCGCTGTCTCTGTCGCTTTTCGCAATCTCGATCTTGGCGGTGCAGGCATATATGAAGGCCATCTGTTCCGGTCTAGTAGTTCATTGTTGAAACAAAAGGGTGTCATCCGGATCAAACGAGCAGGCCAGCCGCCCCAGGTGGAAACCATAGCGACGGTTCCTGGAATGGCTGGCGCGGGCCAAATCTCCAAAAACTAGAAAGACTATGATATTCGGAAAGAACAAGGTGCGAACTCCTTAGTTCCTCAGGTGATGTGAGCTCACGGCAGTTTATCAGGCCGAGTATCTTCCTTATCTTCAGCAAGCTCCCCAGTGAGTCACCCATTTTCATCATTTTAGAATTTGCTGACCGGCATGGGCATGAGGCCTGCAAAAGTCAGGTGCGAGTGAAGCCGGGTCATCGGGTGATCTCAAAAATCCTAGGGAAATTGAAGGAGAAGACAGTGCGATCAAAATTCATTCTCGTTTTGCTGTTTGGGTTGGCGCTGCTGTTTCCGGCAGCGTCGATTGCACAGCAACTTAGCAGGGGCTCGATTCAAGGTACCGTGCTGGACAGCACGGGGGCCGTGGTTCCGGGCGCCAAGGTCAGCCTGATCGGTGATTTTGGCAGCAAGGAAGCCACCACAGAAGCCGAGGGGACGTTTAAGTTCCTCGGCCTGGAAACGGGCAAGTACACAGTGAAGGTCGAAAAGAGCGGGTTCAAGGTGGCCGAGGCGAAGGATTTGAACATTCGCCTGAACGAACGCGCCGCCGTGAGCATCACGCTCGAGCTGGGCGCGGTCAGCTCCACCGTGGAAGTGACCGACGTACTGGTGGGCATCGACCCGACCACCACCACCTCGGGTGGTTCGGTAACCTCTAACCTTTTCCAGAACGCACCGGTGGGCCGCAACATTACGGAAATCCCCTACCTGGTGGCTGGCGTGAACGATTCACTGGGCGTGGGGATGGCCAATCCATCCATCTCCGGCGGCAGCGGCTTGGAAAATCTATACGTAGTGAACGGCGTGAACATCACCAACGCAGGCTACGGCGCCATTGGCACGTATTCCAACGTGTTCGGTTCGCTGGGCAGCGGCGTGCAGTTCGACTTCGTGAAGGAAGTCCAAGTGAAGACCTCGGGCTTCGAAGCGCAGTACGGACAGGCGCTGGGCGGCGTGGTGAACATGATCACCAAGTCGGGCGGCAACACCATGCACGGCGGCGGGTATTTCTACCTGTCCCCGAGCGCGTTTGAAGCCACCCGCAAGCAGCCCAACCTGGAGCGTTTCAACAAGGGCACCGAAAACCTTGGCCTGACCAACTATGACCTGGGCGGCGACATCGGCGGCGCGCTGGTGAAGGACCGCGTGTTCTGGTACGGCGGCTACAACGCCGTGTGGACGCGCAACACCCTTCATGGCCCGGCCAACTTCCTGGCCGCGGCACTGGGCAATACCGACCAGAAGGTCATGTTCAACAACTACTCGGCAAAGTTGAACGTGAACCTCGACAAGGCCAGCAAGCACCAGGCCGAGTTCTCGATCTTCGGCGACCCGGCAAGTAACGATTTCGGGCCGAACCGCGGCTTGGTCAGTGACTTCCCGGACCGGCGCTACAGCAAGCTGGAGTACGGCTCACGGAACTGGACCATCCGCTACAACGGGGCGTTTACGAATTCTTGGCTGGTGAACGGCAGCTTCAACTGGGCACACAACAAATTCGCCGAATCCGGCTTCCCGGACATTTACGGCACAGAAGACCGGACCGAAGCCACGCCGGGCGCAGTGAACCCGGTGGGTGACGGCCAACCAACCCCCGGCACCAGCCGCGGGATCAGTCAGATCGGCGGCATCGGATTCTTTGAAAATAATATCGGTGACAACAAGCAGTACTCCTTCAACGGCACCAACATCTTCCGCGCGATGGGCGGGCACCAGGTAGACTACGGCCTCCAAATAGAAGACGTGGACTACGACTGGTTCCACCGCCGCAGTGGTCCGGATTGGCAACTGCCTTGCACGACCTTTGCCGGAGCCAACGTACAGTTCATTAATGGCCTCGGCCCGGCGGCTCCGCATTGCGGACTCACCGCGTTCGGTGCCACCCTGCGTCTGCGCCTCGGCGGCCCTTCAGGCTACCGTTTGCAACAGACCCGCGGCGCTTTCACCGGCGCAACCGGCCACACCCATACCCGTTACGGGGCGGCCTATCTCCAGGATGCCTGGAGCCTCAACAAGTACATCACCCTGAAACTGGGCGTTCGCTGGGAACAGCAGCACCTGCAGGGTGAGGACCTGGGCTACACGTTCGCAGGCAACTGGTCTCCGCGCGTGGGCATCATTGTTGACCCTTGGGGCGACCGCAAGACGAAGATGTTCTTCAACTTCGGCCGCTTCTTTGAGAAGGTTCCGCAGGACCTGGCGGTACGTTCCCTCTCGGACGAACAGCAGTACGTAAGCTTCATCTTTGCGGTGACCAACCCGACTTCGGCCAACCCGCTGTTCAACTCGGCGGTGAATCCGACGGCAGGTTGCTCGGCCACCGACACACTCGCAGCGTGCTTGAGCAATCCTGCCAACTGGATCCTCAACGCGGCGCACAACACCACGACGGCCCCGGGTTTCTCGGGCGGCGTGACCAACTTCCAGGCCGGCACCAAGGCTCAGTATCAGGATGAGTATGCCTTTGGCGTCGAGCACGAATTCCGCGGCGGCATCATCGTCAGCGGACGCTACATCGACCGCCAGATCCAACGCGTGGTGGAAGACACTGCGGCGCTGACCGTTGGCGCCGCCATCCTGGGTGTGGACTGGAACGGCAACCCGATTTTCCAGAACTTCGTGATTGCCAACCCGTCCCGCACACTGGACGTCTCCCACAACACGCTGTGCAGCGCGAACGGCATCACCGTCAACCCCAACGATGATCCCACCCAGGAAGACACCGACCCGAACTCAGCGAACTTCGCCATCGGTTGCCTGACTTCGGCCGCTGGCTCACCGGTTGGTTCCGGGTACTTCCCGGGTTCCGGTCTGCCGGGCTCGGATGGTTTGCCGGATGGTTTCCCGAACCCGGTTCGTCACTACCGCGCGTTCGAGCTCTCGGTCGAGAAGCGGTTCACCAAGAACTGGCAGATGCTGGCCAACTGGCGTGTTGCCAAGTTGGAAGGTAACTACGAAGGTCTGTTCCGCAACGACAACGGCCAGACCGACCCCAACATCAGCTCGCTGCTGGACTTCCCGTTCAGCACCTCGCTGGGTGACCAGTTCTCGGTGGGCGTGCTGCCCACCGACCGCCGGCACATCGGCAACATCTACACCAGCTACCTGTTCAACAACGGCTTCAACTTCGGCGCTGGCTTCCGTGTGCAGTCCGGCTACCCGATTGACAAGCTCGGCGCCCACCCGGCGTACCTGAACCAGGGTGAGGTTCCGATCGGAGGCCGTGGTTCGCAGGGCCGCACTCCCGTAACGGGCACCATTGACCTCCACGGCGACTACACCTGGAAAATGTCGGACAAGTACCGCATGAAGTTCGTGGCCGACGTCTTCAACTTGTGGGATGCCCGCCGCCTGAACCGCATCGATCGCTTCAACGATACCGGGTTCCTCTCCGGCGTTACCCCGCCGATTCAGCAGAACCCGGACTTCCTGAAGCCGACCGCTGCAGCGAACGCTTATCAGCGTCCGTTCTCCATGCGGCTCGCCGTGCGGCTGGAGTTCTAACCAACTCGAACGGTCGTCTATTAGGCGACACCCCCAGCGTTCGAAGCATGGGGAGGGGAGAAATCCCCTCCCGATTTCTATTTTTTCCAGAGTTCGACCGTTGCATTTATGTCCGCGCCGGTGGTTGGGTGATTCGCCGCGCAGTGAATGTCACTGGGAGATTCTACCCGGGCTGGTCGTCAATGAAAACGCGATTCCTATTTTGCCTTTCGCTTCTGCTTCTCAGCGCCTTTAGCGCATCTGGACAACATGTAGTCAATGTTCCGAATGGCAGGCCAGTTCTGGTTGACGGCAAATGCGAAGCTGAAGAATGGAATGATGCCGCCGAACTCTCGACCTCAAAGGACTACAAGCTGCTTTTCAAAAAGACCACTGACTATGTTTTCATCTGCGTGGCTCCGGTGAAAGAAGGCAATTTCATTGTAGATTTGTACTTGTCCGCCGCAGGCGGGAAACTGCACACACTCCACGTTTCTGCCAAATTGGGGGAGCGTGTGTTGGAAGGTGCTCAGTGGAAAGAATGGACCGTTGACTGGAACTGGTGGGAGGTGCGCGACTGGTGGGCTAACACCTTGCGGCTTGTCTCCTTCGAGAACCGTTCCATTTTACCTAGCAAGGCGATCGAGTTTCAGATCGGCCGCAAACGATTCGGCGGCAAACACTGGCGCGTAATGTTCGACTTTATTTCTGGAGGTTCGATCATTTTCCCAACCGATGCCAGCAACCTGAAAAGCCAGACATGGTTGGATCTGGATTTGAGTCGCTGAGGGCTGAGGCCGAACGGAGCCAGCTATGGGAGGGCTAGTCTTGCGAAGAGAATCTGTTCGGGGTGCCCGGATGAAACATCGTGCATGCCGGTGGTTGCTTGCCGGCCTTGTGTGCTTTTGTGCTTGCCGGCCGGTTCAGTCCCAGCAGCGTGAGGTTTCCGGTTTTGTGCGCTCCTCGGTCAACAACCAGCCCATCCTGGGCGCTACTGTGACGCTTTCCTCCGACGCCGGGGAAACAATCCAGCAGATGAGCCCGGAAGGCAGCGGTCATTTCGCCTTCAGTTTTCTTGTTCAGCAGGTGTACTACGTCACGGCCACGGCCCCCGGCCATCGCGAGCGCCGAGAACGGGCCGACCTGTTCACGCAGATACGCGTCACGTTGCAGTTTTATTTGCAACCGGAAGAAAGAAGCTCACCACCCACCTCGCTTGAACCGAAGATTGACCAGCGGCTGCTTCGCGTACCCGAGCCGGCGATGAAGGAATACAAGAAGGGCAACCTGCTCCTGCAGCAGCAGCACGATTCGAAAGCCAGCATCGAGCACTTCCGCAAGGCTATCCAGTTGTTTCCCGAATTTGCCGAGGCCTACCTGATGCTGGGCACCGCGTATATGGACCTGAATCAGTGGAAGGATGCTCAGGAAGCCCTGGAGAAAAGCCTGAAGCGCGACGAGAAGCTGGCCGCTGCGCATCTGGCTCTCGGGGCGTGCCGCGGAGCCCAGGGCGACTTGGCGGGCGCAGAAAAGTCGTTGTTGCGCGGCCTGGAGCTGAAAGACGATGCCGCCGAAGGTCACTGGGAGCTGGGAAAGGTGTACTGGGCCCAGAAACGTTTTGCAGATGCGGAGGCGCGCGCAAAGAAAGCCATCGAACTGCGGCCCACGCTGGCGCCTGCGCACCTGTTGATGGGCAACATTCTGCTCCAGAAGCGGGATGGTCAAGGGGCCCTGAAATCGTTCAACGAGTACCTGCGGCTGGATCCGGAAGGCCCCTTCGCAGCCACCACCCGGGATACCGTGGCCAAACTGGAAAAGATGCTGGCGGGCACTCCGCGGTAGCTTGGGCTTCTAAGTTTTGGCAACACCTCCGCCATAAATCTTGCGCTTTCGGGAAATGTTGCATCATAGGAGAGGTGAAAAACATGCGGATTCATAAGGGAATGGTCCTTCTAGCGACCATGGCGTTACTGGTCTGCGCCACGGCTGGGGGGGCGGACAAGACCAAGCTGGCGCCGCGCCACCGCGACTGGCTGGAAAAAGAAGTGGGGTACATCATCAGCAAGGAAGAGAAGGAGGTCTTCCTGAAACTCCCCACGGACGAGGACCGCGAAAAGTTTATCGAGCAGTTCTGGAAGGACCGCGACCCCACCCCGGGCACGCCGGAGAATGAGTACAAGGACGAGCACTACAAACGCGTCCAGTATGCCAACGCCTATTTCGGCGCCGAATGGAATAGCGACGGCTGGCGCACCGACCGGGGCAAGATCTGGATCGTCCTGGGGCCGCCGCAGGGCCGGCAGTTCCATACCAGCGGCGGGCAAATCTATCCCATCGAGCTGTGGTTCTACAACAATCCCTTGGAGCCGTCTTTGCCGCCGTTCTTTTACGTGATGTTCTACCAGAAGGACGGCATGTCGGACTACCGCTTGTACAGCCCGTACGTGGACGGTCCGGACAAACTCATCCGTGCCTCGGGCGCGGAGGGCAGGCGCGACAACGCCTACAAGTTTCTGGCTACTTACAACAGGGAACTGGCGCGCGCCAGCCTGACCCTGATTCCCAGTGAGCCGGCCGACATTGATAGCCCGGCCTCGCTGTCCTCCGACACCATGCTGATGAAGGTCATTAACATCGCCAACGACAAGTTCCACAAGGAGCGGCTGGGGCTGGCGCGGCGGCTGCGGGAAAACGTGAGCATCAAGATCATCCCGGATATCTCGGCGCTGCGAGTGGCCGTGTTCCCTCTGCGCGATGCGGCCGGGCAGGAGTTTGTGCACTATTCGCTGCAAATCCTGGAGCCGCCGAACTACGCCTTGGGGAAATACAAGGACAAGTACTACCTGGCCATGGAGGCGCAGATCAAGGTCCTGGACGCGCAGAAACGGCTGGTGTACGAAACGACCCGGGAAGCCACCGCTTACTACGAAGAAAAAGATCTGGACGAGGTGCGTTCGCGCCCGCTGAGTTTCGACGACCGTATCCCCCTGGTGCCGGGCAGCTATCAGATTGAATTTGGCCTTTTGAACCGGGTCACGCATGTTTACTTCAAGGCGAGTACATCGGTGCACGTGGAACCCTCGCCGGTCACCGCGCTGAAGATGGGCAAGGCGGTGTTCGTGCAGCATTGCGGGCCGGCGAAATCGGTGGACGAGCCCTTTGTGATGGGCAATACGCGGTGCAGTGTGCTTTCTGCGAACGAAGTACCACCAAGCGCGACCGCTACGCTTAACGTGCTCTATCCAGTGTACTTACCCGATTCTCTGGACCGTTCGGGTCCGCCGCTGAAGGTGCGGTACACGGTGGGCAAACTGGACCGTACCATCACCAATCAGGTGACCGAGGATTCGCTCGACCGCAAGCGTTTCGATCGTCAAGGGACTCTGCTGGTGGGAAAATCGGTGCCACTGAAGGAGCTGGGCGCCGGGGCCTACGTGCTGTCGGTGCAGATTAATAACCCGCTAACGCGTCAGACCTCGGGAGCCACCATCAATTTCAAGGTGTCGGGCAATGCCCTGCCGGGGCCCAATGTGCTGACCCCGGATTCGCCCGCCAAGGACACCGAGAATGGCAACAACGACTACTGGTGGGGCTTGAGCCGGCTGGCACAGAACGAAAAAGCGAAGGCCATCGAGTATTTCACCAGGGCCCTGCAGCGCAACGAGAAACACGCTGGCGCGCGCACCAAACTGGCGGCGCTGTACTTTGAGCAGGGGGATTTCAAACAGGTAGCCGCCCTGCTGGAAGCCAGCGGCCTGGATCAGATCTCCGATGTAGATACCCTGACCAAACTCATGACCAGCCTGGAAAAAACGGGGCAAATACAGAAGGCCATCCAGGATGGAGAGTATGTGACCGCCCGGCTGAACCCCACTGCAGAACTATTTACGGAAATGGCCGGTTTTTATGAACGGGCCGGGCAAGCGGAAAAGGCCCAGAAGGCGCGCGGGGAGGCCCGAAAACTGGCGGAGGAGAAGAAGAAAAAGGCGAGTTAGCCACTTGTCACTCGGAAACCATCACCTCGGGTGGTTAACCTCCAACATTTTCCAGAACGCCGTGCCGCGGGATTTCGTCCCGTGTCACGGTGAAGTTCAACGGCTGGTCAAAGTCCTCTCGTCCGACGGAAATCTTCACCACGGTGCGCTTCGGGCCTTTCAACAGGTCCGCCACTTCGGCGGTGCTGAGCCCGTCGGTGGGCTTATCGTTCACTTTCAGGATGACGTCCCCGGGACGGATGCCCGCCCGATAGGCCGGAGAGCCAAAAAACGGCGCCAGCACCACCGTGTGGCCGTTGCGCGGCGCGACACTCATTCCCACCGCATACTTGCCCCGCTGGTCTTCCCGGAACAGGGCAACCTGGCGGGCGTCGAAGAAGCGGGAATAGGGGTCGAGCACGCGGAGCATTCCGGGGATGGCGCCGTTGTTGATCGCCCGCTCGACGTCCACAGGCTCCGCGTAGTTTTGCTCGACGATGGTCAACACGTGGCTGAAGTCCTTCACCACTTGCTGCACAAGATCTACGGGCCTCCGGTGCGGGCCACCGCTGCCGACGTGAGCGACGCCCAGCACGGCCGACACGCTCAGGACCCCGACTATGAGCAACGCGCCGCGACTTCTCGACTGCATGAAATCCCCCTGCTGGGTACCCCGTTTGTCGGACACGCTAGTCCAAAGGTGGGATACGACCTTTGAAGAGTTCTTGGTGCCGCGCGGCAAATTGTGCCGGCGGCATTTTCAGTTTTGAATGGATACGAGTGTGATTGTAGGCGTAGATGGTCCGGTAGATCTCGGCGACAAGCTCTCCTACGTGCTCGAAGCGGTTCGGATCCCCGAGATCGAGTTTGAAGTGGGAGTAGAACGATTCCTGGTAGCCGTTCTCCCATGGCGAGGATTTGCGGCTCATGGAGATCCTGATGCCAATCTTCTCGACATGAGCCACGTAGCGCTTCGCGCGGTACTCGACGCCCTGGTCGGAGTGGAGAATGACGGGTAGCGGGTGTTGGGAGAGCGCATCCGCCAGAGCACCCATGACGAGATCTGCGGCATGTCGCGTGAGCAGCCGGAACCCCACCACCGTCCTTGTGCAGAGATCCATGACCGTAGCGAGGTAAAGCCATCTCGTGCGGAACCGGATGTGGGTGAAGTCCGAGGCCCAAATGGCATGAGGTTTGGAGGGCCAGTGGGTGAGGAGCAGGTTCGGGTAGGGGGCAACCCCGCGAGAGTGCTTTTTCCAGAGCTTTTTCGGCCTTCTCCGGTACGGTTTGATGCCGAAGAGGCGCATGACGCGGCGGACCCGTTTCTTGTTTACCCGGAGGGCTAAGGCAAGGCGCTTGTGGCCGTAGGCGGGATGCTCGTGGAGCTCTTCCTCGATGTTTGTTTTCAAGATCCAGTCTTTCGGCGGTTTCCTCGGTTCGTAGTAGAGGGTGGATCGGGCGATGCCGAGAGAACAGGCGAGGTCCTTCGCGGTGACCCCGCGCACCTTCAGAGCCGGCATGAGGCTAGAAGCCAGCCGCCTTTTTTTTCTCGGCGGTAAGCTCCACGGTGAGCCTGCCGATGATTTCGAGAAGGGACTGATTCTCTCGTTTAAGCTTTCCGAGCTCAAGCAGCGAGGGAGGCGCGGAGACATCCTTTGAAAGCCAGTAGGCAATGGTGCTCTTGCCGATGCCGTGTTCCTCGGCAACTTTCGGCACCGGCTCTCCCTGCCTGATCCGTTCGATAATCTGCCTTTTTACGTCCAGAGGGGTGCGAGGTCCTGATTTTGGCATGGCGGTGTGGTTAGCTGGTTATTTCTACCCTACCGCCTTTGGACAAAGTGTCCAAGATTTGGGGTACCCGCCACCCGCTTCCTGTGCGTTCACCGGGCCACTCGGAAACCGTAGTCGGCATACTTGAATTCCGGCGGGATACTCGACCGCGCGGCCGAACGCGTTACCTTGACGTGGTGGCGCCAAGAACCGCCCCGGGATGCGCGCCGCGTGCCCGCCGCGGGGCCCCGCGGGTTCCGTTCGGAAGAGCGGTAGTAGTGGCGCGGGTCGTACCAGTCGGCGCACCACTCGTGGACGTTGTCGCCCATATTGAAGAGGCCATAAGGATTGGGTGCGTAGCGGCCCACCTGTTCCGGGCCAGTCTTCCAACGCAGAGAATAGTCCGGCAGCGATTCGGGCGGCGTGTCGCCCCACGGGTAGGACTGTCCGTCGATGCCGCCGCGCGCGGCACGTTCCCATTCAGCTTCGGTCGGCAAGCGAAGACGGAGGTCGGTCACGTGAGTCAGCCACTCACAATAGGCGATGGCGTCCAACCACGAGACATTCACCACGGGCTGTTTGGGATGGTTGAAGCTCGCGTCGTCCCACTGGAGCGGCCTCGGATGGCGAGTGGCGGCGAGGAAGTGCGCGTAATCCGCGTTCGTCACCTGGAGGGCAGCCAGCTCGAACGCGTCCACCCAGACGCGGTGCATGGGCTGCTCGTCGTCGCGGCCGGCGTCGTCGCCCATCCAGAACCAGCCCTCCGGAATGCGCCGCATCACCGGCTCGGAGAAATCCACGGAGGCACCGACAGAGCCACACAGCGAGTTGGAATCGAGCTGGTGCATGGGATGCCCACCTGTTTAACACGCTCTGGTCTGCAGAGCAAAGAAATGGCGCAAGGCAATACCGTTGGATAGGCTCAGCAAGATCGCTTCTTACGGGGGTGGCTTTCATCTGCTGCTTGGTCTTGGGCTCATTGATTGCAGGCGTGTCAGTTCTCCGCGAAAAAACATCCGTTTGTGAGGCGTCCAGACTTTGGACGGGCTGGTGTGAGTTTTCAAGCAGTTACGGAGACTAGTTCGGCCTGGTTTTTGACCTGGTTTTTGGGCAGGCCCAAGACGGCGCGTTGGGCCGTCCCCTTACTCAAACCTAGCTGCTTGCAGATCGTAGCCCAGGACTGCCCTTGGGCGCGAAGGCTGGCTATCGTCGTGTGATCCACGGCGACCCGCGGGCGCCCGAGACGCTTTCCCCTGGCCTTTGCTGAAGCCAACCCAGACCGCACGCGGTCCCGAATCAACTCTCGCTCGAACTCGGCGATACTGGCAAAGATTCCGAATACAAGGCGCCCGTTCGGAGTTGACGTGTCCACCCCTTCGTGCAGGCTCACGAAGTCAATTCCCAGCGCGCGGAAGTCTTCGAGGGCGTTGACTAGTTGCCGCAGGCTTCGCGCGAAGCGGTCGTAGCGGTAAACAACGACTGCGTCCACCTGGCGTTTGCGACATTCAGACAGCAAGCGGTCCAACGCCGGAGGCCGATGTGCGGCGCACTTGGCTGCGAGATCCTGTGTCGCTCCTCGAAACGAAGGGGACGCCAGAGGTACACGGCAAGCGCGAGGTCGCGAACTGGATGAGAACACAAGAGAAAAAATGGCGGAGAGGGTGGGA
>CAZTHM010000002.1:0-40741 GCA_964613505.1 uncultured Acidobacteriota bacterium
CTCAAACACATGGCGGACAAGCAGGCGCAGCCGCTGCTGGTGCAGTTGCAGTCCACACCGAATGATCCGGAGCTGCTGGCCAAGCTGGGGCACATCTACTACGTCACGCAGAATTTCAAGGAGGCGTCCACGTATTTCAAACGTTCGGTCGACTCAAGAGACGATGCGATCGTTCGCACCGAGCTGGGGCGCGCCTACTATTATGCCGGCGACCCGGACGATGCGCTCGCTGAATTCGAACACGTGTTGAAGTTCGATCCCGACAACGTCAACGCCATGTTCAATGTGGGCTTGGTCAGGTGGCAGAGTAAATCCGATGTGGATGGCGCGGTCGCCGCCTGGCAGCAGATATTGAAGAAATATCCCAACCACTCCCGCCGAGCTGAGGTCGAAAAACTGATCGCGCGCGCTAAGCAGCATCGTGCCGTGAAGCCATAATGGCCGCTTCTCGATCCTTGTCCGGCGCGGAGAGTGAAATTTGCGCGGCGAGGAGGAGAGCAACACCCAACCGGCTCATTGGCTCACTTTCAATACCCATGCCGGCTGTTGAAGCAGATCTTCCGGGAGATCGGGAAGCTCGATTGATACCCCGCCCTTTGCCGCCTTGAACTTCAGTGGCGCAGGGGATCCGAGCAGAGTCACCGACTTCACGCCCGTTACATCCTTGACCTGGAAGTTCCGGCCCGGCCAGCGCGGCAGAATCGCGAACAGGTCGCTGCCTTTCGCGGTGAAGAACGCTTCGATGCCCGCCTTGCCGGGCGCAGGCTTCGCCGCCAGCTTGGTCACGTCGTAGGCCGCCTCGAACTCCTTGTTGTACTCGATCTTGGGAACTTCGCCGTCGCTCCACTGCCGCGTGATCTTCCAGGGTTTCGTGCCATAGATCGCGTCGCCGTTGACCTTCAGCCAGTCGCCGATCTGGATGAGGCGCTCTTCCATCACGACGGGGATGGTGCCGTCGGCGTCGGGTCCGATGTCGAGCAGCAGGTTGCCGCCGCGGCTGACCAGATCCACCAGCATGATGACGAGTTCGCTCCCCGAGTGGTAGTGCTCCAATCGTTCCGCGCGGTTGTAGCCATAGCTGAAGCCCATGCCACGGCTTTCCTCCCAGGGGTGCTCCATGCCGCTCATGCCGGCCGTGTATTCGGTGGTCCAATAGCCGCCGTGCTTGTGGCGCGAGTCTTTGCCCCAACGGTCGTTGATCACCACCTCATCTCTCACCGGGGATTCGTTGAACAGCCAGGCCAGAAGTTCCGTACTGCGCCACTCGGCCGAGGGCAGATCCCATTCCCCGTCACTGAAGATGATCGACGGCTGGTAGCGCGTGACCAGGTCCTTGAACTGCGGGAACATGTGTTCCCTGATGTAGCGCGGCTTGTCCGACAGCCATACCGGGTTGTACCACTCATAAAGCGAATAGTAGTAGCCCATGCGCAGCCCCTTCGCCCGGACCGCGTTGCTCAGGTCACCCAGCACATCGCGCTGGGGGCCGATTTCGACGGCGTTCCAGGGCCGTCCCCAGGTTGCGGAGGCCTCCTTGCTGGGCCACAAGGCGAATCCCTCGTGATGCTTTGAGGTCAACACCACATACTTGGCACCCGAGCGCGCAAAGACGTCGGCCCAGTGATCCGGATCGAACAACTCCGCGCGAAATTGCGGAGCGAAGTTCTGGTAGGGGTAGTCCGGGCCATACATCTTCTGGTGGTAGGCCCAAGTGCCGGTCTGGATGGGATTCGCTTTGGGATCATCCTTGCCCCGCGTCATCGCATTCCAATACCACTCGGCGTAGGCGAGCTTTCCCGGGATCACCGGAGCATAAGCCGGCACCGAATAGACGCCCCAGTGGATGAAGATTCCGAACTTGGCGTCGGTAAACCAGGCCGGCGTGGGCCGCTTGTCAACCGAGTCCCACGTAGGTTGATAGGTTTGGGCATTGAGGGAACTGAGGCCGCTGAGCACGAGAAGAAAGAGGAGTGCTTTTTTCATGGTTGCCTCTGCGCTGACCGAGATTTTGTACCACCGCAATTGAGAGAGTCTACATCACAACTCGCGGCTGGGAAACCGGACTTGGTGCAACCAGCGGGGTACAGAGTATGTCTGAAAACGTGTCATTGTAACGGCGAGCTTCGGCCCGGCACTGTCAGAATCAAGAAGTTGCCCCCCGGAACGCCGCTACAGTGACGAATTCCAGATTTTCACACGCACTCCACGGGCCGCCGGTACCAGCAGCCTATAGCCGAGCGCCGAGTGAGGCCTGCGCATGTTATACTTCACCCGCCACGGCTCGATCACCATCTGCGCCCCCTTCAGCGAATAGTTGACGAAGCTTCGACGCTCATTTATTATCAGCGTGTTTCTGCTTCCCTTTCTGGCGGGGATCGATCGCGAGCGCCTCGACGCCGGAATTCCGGACGGGTGGCGGGGACAAGGCTGCCCGCGCTTTCAACTTGCCGACTCTATGACGGAACTCTCGGCCGAACGAAGACATTTCAGGCGTATGCCGGTCCAGATTCCCGTCGTTCTCCGCGGGAAGGACTCTTCCGGCAGAGACTTCTTTGACCGGGCGGAAGTGGTCTCGATCGACGAGCGGGGCGCAAGAGTCCATACGCGTTTTCTCCTCAACGTCGGAGCCGAAGCGACCATCGAATTGCCCGGTGAGGAGGGATTGAAGCGAATGCGGGTGGTTTGGCGAGGGGAAGCAGATGGTTTCTACGCAGGAATGATCGGACTGGAATTCGTGGACGCGGAAGGGGCCTGGAGCCTCGAAAGCCTGCGAGCCAGTTGGGGCGCCCGGAACTACTGAGAGAGAGTCCGGCCCGCCGTCTACAATCTTTTCCGCCCGGGAGGTAAACCATGCAATGCACATTCACGCGCAGGCATTTTCTGCAGTCGGCTCTGTTGACCCTGCCGGCCTCGGCCGTTGCCGCGAGACTTGCCGCGGCCGATGCGCGCCCACTGCCTTTCAAGCTGGGTATCATCACGGACGAGATCTCCCAGGACCTGGACGAGGCGCTGGATTTCCTGGCCGCTCACAACCTGACCCATTGCGAGCTGCGCGAAATCTCGAAGAAGAACATCATGAATCTGTCCCAGGAAGAGCTGACCCGCGCCCGCGACTTGATTCGCAAGCGGGGCTTCCGCGTGAGCGACATCGCCTCGCCGCTCTTCAAGTACAACCTGCCGGAGATGCCGGCGCGCGAGAATGAGAAGCGCGATACCTTCAGCGCCACATTCACCGACCAGGACACCGACGATCTGTTGCGGCGCGCCTTTGAGATCGCCCGGCTCTTTGACACCAACAAAATCCGCATCTTCAGTTACTGGCGTGTTGATGATCCGGAAAAGGCTTACCCCCACGTCCGCACCCGGCTGGCCAGGGCCGCGGCAATCGCGGGCAAAGAGAAGATGCTGCTCGTGCTTGAGAACGAGCCCGCCTGCAACATCGGCAGCGGCAAGGAACTCGGCCGCCTGCTTCGCGAAGTCAATTCGCCGCACCTGCGCGGCGTCTGGGATCCCGGCAACGTCACCATGCTGGGAGAAGTTCCCTACCCCGACGGCTACCGCGAAGTTCGCGGACTGTTCGCCCACATGCACGTCAAGGACGCCAAGCGAAACTCCCAAACCGGCAAGCTCGACTGGGTTCCCGTGGGAGACGGCATGGTTGACTTCCGCGGCCAATTCAACGCGCTGCGGGAGGACAAGTACGCGGGAACGATGTCCCTCGAAACGCACTATCGCCGCCCCGATGGCAACCGAATGGAAAGCACGCGCGAGTCTCTGGCAGGTCTGCTGAAAGTCCTTCGCGAGATCGGATAACAACCTCCGGCGGCGCGGGGCTAATTCCCCAGCAGAGCGATCGCGCCTTCCGCCGCCGTCCTGCCGGTCCGTATACAGTCGGATATTCCAATTCCTGAAAAGGCGTTTCCCGAAAGAAATAGCCCCGGAAGTTTCCCCACTTCCGCCTGGATAGCCTTCACGCGTTCCGCATGTCCCACCACATACTGCGCCATCGAAGACGGCCAACGATGGACGCGATAGAAGAGCGGTTCGGCGCTGAAACCCAAAATCTCGCGGATTTCCTGCCGCACTCGCTCGACCACTTCGTCGTCGGATAAGCCGAGCACTTCCGGGTCGCGCCAGCCGCCCAGAAAACAGCGCAGCAGCGCCTTCCCCTCCGGCGCGCGGTGCTTGAACTTGCCGTGCACGAACGTGCAGGCCAGCATCCGCCGCTTTTCTTTGCGTGGCACCAGGAATCCGAATCCGGGCGGTAGTTGCGCGACGGTCCCGGCGTCATATCCGAGTGAGACCGTCATGGACGAGCTGTAGGGGATCTGCCCCAGCAGCGTGGCGAGCGCCGGACTCAGAGGCGCGAGCAGCCGGCGCGCCTCATGCGTGGGCAGGGCGAGGACGACCGCCCCGGTCTCGAGTGAGGCTCCGCCCTCGCAGTGGACTACAAATCCCTTTCCGCCTTCGGCGGACCGCTCGACGCTCAAGACCCGCCGGCCCAGCGCGATCCGAGACTCTTGCAGTTGGCGAATTAACTGACTGGTTAACTGTTCGAGTCCCTCTTTCAAAGTCATGAACAGCGGCGGCGCGGCCGTCCGGGCAGATCCCGATCCCATCCCAACATCCGGGCCGTTGCTGAGCGCTTCGCGGCGGCGACGCATCGCCCGGAGCGTGGCGCGCGTCAAGCTGCCGTGTTCCCGCTCCATCTCCCAGAAACGCGGCAGGACGGAGCGCACGCTCAGGCTGCCGGAGTCGCCGCCGTAAACGCCCGCCAGCAGCGGGTCGGCGATGTTCTCGAGCATCGCCGCGCCAAAGTGCCGGGTCACAAAACTCGCCACCGATTCGTCTGCGGGCTGACGCTCGCCCGGCGGGGAAGTGAACCATTCGGCAGCCATCGCCAGCTTGCTGCTCAGGGGCAGGAGCGGCGTCGTCACCATCGGCCAGAGGCGCGTGGGAACCAGCAACATCAGCCCGTCCGGGAGCGGCACCAGCCGGCCACGATGGAGAATGTAGGTCCGCCGTTCGCTGTCGTTCGAACCCAGGAGTGAATCGCCCAGGCCCAGCTCGCGGGCGAAAGCGGCCGCCTCGGGTTTCTCCGCCAGAAAACTGTCCGGGCCCGCCTCGATCACGAAACCTTCGACTCGCTCCGTCCGAATGACGCCACCCAGCCGCTCCCTCGCCTCGATCAGCGACTCCTCAATCGGCGCTCCCGCCTGTCGAGCTCGCGCCAGCGTGTACGCCGCGGCGAGACCGGAAATGCCTCCTCCCACGACGACCACGCGGCCGTGACGGTCGCGCTCGGTCAAGGCGCGCCTCCCGCCTGCTTCCCCATGCGCTCCGCGATGATCGCCGCCAGCGCCTGAATGAACAGCGGGCTGTCGTTGAGCGATTCCGACCGGTGGACCGTCACGCCCTTGGTTCGACCGTAGTCGCGGAAGACGACATCGATGTCGTAGAGAATCTCAACGTGGTCGCAAACAAATCCAATGGGCGCGAGAAGAACATGTTTCTCGCCGGCTGCGGCAAGGTCGTCAATCTGCGATTCCACCGTCGGGCCAATCCAGGGCTCCGGTGTCATCCCCTGGCTCTGAAAGGCCATCCGATATTCGGCGAGCCCCAGGGCGCGAGCCACCAGCGCCGCCGTTTCGCGCGCCTGCTGTTCGTAAGGGTCTCCGTCCGCGATCGTCTTTTGCGGGACGCTGTGCGCCGTGAAGATGACGGGAACCGGCCGGCCGGCTTCGGCCTCCACGCGGACGCGGGCCGCTGCCACCCTCTCACAAAACGCCTCGATCAGAAGCGGATGATCGTGCCAGCTCTCGATAAAACTCACCGGGAGGCGGGGCGCATGCTTCTGGATAGCGTCGAGCAGATGCTGCCGGTAGAGTCCGATGCTGGTCCGGGAATTCTGCGGGGCCAGACACAACGTTACGACTTTCTTCACGCCGTCCAGGTTCAACCGGCGGACCGTTTCGGAAATGAACGGCTTCCAATTGCGCATGCCCACGTAAACCGGATGAGCAAGAATACTGGCCAGAGCTTGCGCCTGAAGATTCGTCAGCCGCAGCAGCGGCGAGCCGCCACCGATCAAGCTGTAGCGGCGAGCGATTTCCCGTACCACCCCGTCCGGCAAGGGTCGCCCGCCGCGCACGTTCAGCAAGAACTCGGGGACGTCCTCCAGCCGGGCCGGCGCGCCATGCGCCAGAAGCAGAACGCCCCAGTCGCCTTCCTGCCTCGCCGGCTGCTTTTGATCGGCCAGAGCCATGGCCCGGTCACCCTCCATCCGAACTCACTCTGGTTGAAGTTACTGACTTGTTTTCAACAACTTGATGGCTTTTCAAGAGGGCTCACCGGCCCAACCCGGCACCATTTTCATTGTAAGATTATATTTTTCAATAGGTTAAGTTACGTCCTTGCGCCGTGGGCTGGCCAAACCATGAATCGGACATTTTGTCGCTTGCTTGTTTTCAATAACATAAAGGCTCTGGTCTTGCATTTTTGTATTCTTTACACGGTCCGGACCTCGCCCCTCCTCAGCCCCATCTTAAAGTCGACGTGGTTGGGGACCCTACGCTGCGACTACGAGTTCTTCCCTCTCGGCCACATGGAAGAGCCCCTACAACTGCGCGATTCAAGAGGTAAGCCTTTTTCCTGAACACTTATACAATCCTTGGGTCTCGTAGTCACATTCGTAGTCTAGCACTCTTGCCAGCTTCTGTCAAGGCGTTTATGAAAGGAAGGATACCGTCTGTCCACTTTCCCCTGTTCACTGTGCACTGTCCACTTTCTTCCTGACGCTCATCTCGTGCACCATCTTCACCAGCTCGATCACGTTCTCGACCGGCGTATCCGGCAGGATGCCGTGGCCGAGGTTGAAGATGTGTCCGGGCCGCCCGCCGGCCTGCCGCAGGATCCGCTCCACGCGCTGGCGGATGTAGGGCGGGTCCGCGTAGAGCACAATGGGGTCGAGGTTGCCCTGCACGCCCACGCCGTCGCCCAGGCGCGCCCAGGCTTCATCCAGCTCAACGCGGGAGTCCACGCCGATGATATCTCCGCCCGCATCGCGCATCGCCTCCAGCAGCATGGCAGTGCCTGTTCCAAAATGGATAACTGGCGTTCCTGGTGTAATACCCTTAATCATCATACGCGTATAGGGAAGCACGCACTCGCGGTAGTCCTCCGGCCCCAGGCAGCCGACCCAGGTGTCAAACACCTGAACCGCCTGCACGCCCGCCGCAATCTGGCCGTTGATGTACTTGGCAAGGCTGCGAGCCAGATGTTCCATCAGGGCGCGCCAGGCCCCCGGGTCGCGGTACATCAGACTCTTGGTGTAAACGTAATTTCGCGACCCGCCGCCCTCGAGGATGTAGGAGGCCAGCGTGAACGGGCAGCCGGCAAACCCGATCAGCGGTGTCTTCGGACTGAGGTCGGCACGCGTCTGGCGGATAGCGTCGTAGACGTAACCGAGCGATTCCTCCGGCTCGACCTCGGGCAGCCGATGGACGTCAGCGGGCTGCCGAAGGCCCGGCGTGATGACCGGCCCTTCCCCCGTGTCATATTCCAGGTGATAGCCCAGCGGCTCAACAATCAGCAGGAGATCGGCAAAGATGATCGCCGCATCGACGCCCAGCCGCTCGGCCGCGGTGACGGTGACTTCCGAAACCAGGTCGGGGCTCTTGCAGAGCTCCAGAAACGGCACGCGCGCCCGCACGTCGCGATACTCTTTCATGTAACGCCCCGCCTGGCGCATCAGCCAGATGGGCGTGGCGTCCACGGGCTCGCGTCGGCAAGCCTTCAAAAAGCGCGAATCGTTCCAGGCTGGCGTGGCGGGCGCGACCTTATCCGCTGCAACGACCCGGATCGGCCTGTCGCCCGGCCCTTCTGGCCTCTGACTTCTGTCCGTCGGCTGACGGACTGACTTCCTTCCGATCAATTCCTGCGCGCGTGTCGCCGCCTCATGCACCAGCGTCCCCATTTTGGAATGCTCCGGTTCCAAATCCGCCGCGATGCCGTTTGCCACCAGCGCTTCGGTGCACGTCGGCCCGACGGAGCAAATCACGCAGCCGCGCAGCGCTTCGAGCAGGCGGTCCTTGACGCCACGATCCGTCGCAACTTGGAGGATGTGATAAACCTGGGTCGCATTCGTGAACAGAGCGACGCGAACGTTGCCGGCGAGGATGGCATCGAGCGCAGCGCGCAGCGGAGACAGATCTCCCGGCAGCGCCCAGCGGTACACCGGAACGCGCAGCACTTCCACCCCGCGGTCTCTTAATCCCTGGAGGAACGCTTCATTCGAGATGCCGTATTCCTGGACGGCGACTCGGCTCCCCGCGAGCGAGAACCCGCGCGGGTTCTCATCCAATTCCTGAAGAATTTCCCTCCAGGTATTGGGCTCGGGGATGGCGATGGTGACGGGAACTTTGAATTCCTGGAGGACCTTGACGGGCTTCGGCCCGCGCGCGATGACGGTGGCTCCGGCCAGCGCCTGAACAATCT
The DNA here is from genome assembly GCA_964613505.1 of uncultured Acidobacteriota bacterium. GTDB lineage: Bacteria > Acidobacteriota > Terriglobia > UBA7540 > UBA7540 > CAZTHM01. The sequence goes on from CAZTHM010000002.1 coordinate 8,497, forward strand.
TCGCCCGCTCGTAACGAGTTTCCAACGCCTCGATCAACGCCCGCGTCCCAACACCCGTCATGAAGATGACGCCGTCGAGTTTCCCCGCAAAGAGTTTATCTGCGAATTCAAACGCAGCGGGATTGTTCTCGAGTGGGACTTCGCGCACCGAAGGTGCGACCATCGGAACGCCACCCAGGTTCGAGATCAGCGCGGCCATCTCCTTGGCGCGGCGGCTCTCAAACGCCGCCACGGTCAAACCGGCGAACCCGGTCGTTTGAGTCTTCTCATTGCCCATCGGCAAAATCCCTAAGTTGGCATCACGTCTGCAGGAAATCTCGCGGGAAGGTATTCGCCTCCCGAGAAGGACGATGCTACGAAATTAAATCGCTCCTTCCCCACAAGAATTCAAGTATAACCCATTTGCCGTGCCCCATTGCGCAACGCGCTCCCGCTGGCTCGCTCAACCCTCCGCGCGCCGGTTTTTCGCTTGGCGGAGGTTGGCTGGGGTTGGTAAACGGGGAGTCCACAACGGAGTGGAATTGCTCGGAGGAGGCCCGTCAACATGAAGACTCGTTTCTTATTGTGGGGCTCGATTCGCCGCAGGGCAACTTACGGCCTGGTCGTCATTTTCTTATTCCTCGGCCTTGCCTCTTTCGGTGGCCGCCAACAAGCCGCGCAGGAGGCGACCACTCCGCATCCTCCCGCAACGCAGATCTACTGGAACAAGGCTCCGCTTTCCTCGAACGCCTTTGCTCCCTTGCCGCTGGGTTCCATCAAGCCGCGCGGCTGGCTGCGCCGACAATTGCAGATCCAGGCCAATGGTCTCTCCGGCCACCTCGACGAATTCTGGCCGGACCTGCGCGACAGCGGCTGGATCGGCGGGCCGGGCGAAAGCTGGGAGCGCGGGCCTTACTACCTCGACGGGCTGGTGCCTCTTGCTTACGCACTCGACGATCCGCGTCTGATCGCCAAAGCCAGGAAGTGGATCGAGTGGGCCATTCAGCACCAGCGCGCCGACGGCCGCATCGGCGCGGAGCTGGGGCGGGGAGAATATCGCACCATCCGACAGGAGAGCGACACCTGGTGGCCGAACATGATTATGCTGAAAGTCCTCACGCAATATCAGGAGGCCACGGGCGACTCGCGCGTGATTCCGCTGATGGAGAAATATCTTGACTATCAAATGAAGCTGCTCGATCAGGCGCCCTTGCGAGAATGGGCCGAGCATCGCTGGGCGGATGAAATTCTGAGCATCGTCTGGCTCTACAACCGCACGGGCAATCCCAAGCTGTTGGATTTGGCACGCAAGCTCCACTCGCAGTCGTTTGACTGGAAAGCCAACTTCGCGGACTTCAAATACAAACAGAAGGTGATGAAGCAAGACCAGAACCTACACTCGCACGGCGTCAACAATGGCATGGCCATCAAGACTTCGGCCGTGTGGTGGCAAATCTCCGGCGACGAGAGCGACCGCAACGCGATTCATCAGCTCTACGCGCAGCTCGACCGCTACCACGGCCAGGCCACGGGCGTCCACAGTTGCGACGAGCACCTTGCGGGCCTCGATCCGTCGCAGGGCACCGAACTCTGCACCGTGGTCGAGGCGATGTTCTCGCTCGAGCAGAGTGTGGCGATTCTGGGCGACCCGGCGCTCGCCGACCGCCTGGAACGCATTACCTTCAACGCGCTGCCCGCAACCTTCAAGAAAGATATGTGGGCGCACCAGTACGACCAGCAGGTGAATCAGGTAATGTGCAGCGTGCTGCAACGGAATTGGACGGACAACGGGCCGGAGTCGAATATTTTCGGACTGGAGCCGAACTTCGGCTGTTGCACCTCCAACATGCATCAGGGCTGGCCGAAATTCACTTCGCATCTCTGGATGGGCACACGCGAAGGCGGAGTGGCCGCGGTCGCCTACGCTCCCAGCCAGGTGAGCGCCAAGGTTGCGAACGGAGTTGATGTGACGATTGTCGAAGACACCGATTACCCGTTTCGCGACACGATTCGCCTGACGGTGCAACCTGCTTCGCCCGTAAAGTTTCCGCTCGTCCTTCGCATTCCGGCCTGGGCCGAGGGCGCGACAATCACCGTTCAAGGTGCGAAGCAAGCGGGCGTCAAGGCCGGCTCTTTCCACGCCATCAACCGCGAATGGAAGTCCGGCGACGTTGTGGAAGTCAGCTTCCCCATGACTCTGAACACGACCCGCTGGTATCACGACAGCGTGGCGATCAACCGCGGGCCGTTGCTCTTCTCGCTGCCCATCGGCGAGCAATGGAAAAAAGTCAAAGGCGAGGAGCCGCACGCCGATTGGGAAGTTCTGCCGACGACGCCGTGGAACTACGCGCTCGCGCAGATCCCTGGGCGGGAACAGGCCGTCGAAGAACGCCCCGTCGGCGATTCGCCTTTCTCACCGGATGGCGCTCCGCTGCGCCTGAAAGTCAAAGGGCGGCGCGTTTCCGGATGGGAGCTGGTCGATGGCTCCGCGGGTCCGCTGCCCATGAGCCCGGTGCGAGCGAGCGAGCCGGAAGAGGACCTGACGCTGATTCCGTATGGCTGCACGAATTTGCGGATAACAATCTTTCCCCACGCAGCGCCGGGAACGAGGTGAAGTCGCCGATGGCCGTCATGCGAAGCATTCTTCTGGCGGGATCGCAGAACACCTGGCTGCGCGAGCGCCTGCCGCGCTACGGCTTCATGCGCAAGGCGGTGGCGCGCTTCATGCCCGGCGAAGAGGTCAGCGACGCGCTGGCCGCCTCGCGCAAGTTGCAGGAGGTCGGCATTGCCACGATTTTCACGCGCCTGGGAGAGAACGTTACCGATGCGAAGGAAGCGGAAAGTGTCACCGAGCACTACCTCGGCGTCCTCGACCAGATCAACTCCCAGAGTTTGCCCACGGAAGTTTCCGTCAAGCCGACGCAGCTCGGACTCGACCTCGACAAAGAGCTCTGCTACGTGAACCTCGAAAAGATCAACGAGCGCGCGGGGCCGACGAGCACGGTCTGGATCGACATGGAAGCCAGCAACTACGTTGATGTCACGTTGGAACTATTCCGCCGAGTTCACAGTCACCATCCAAAGGCCGGCGTGTGCCTGCAAGCGTACCTTTACCGGACTGCGGCGGACCTCGCCGCGCTGATTCCGCTCGGCGCGGCCATCCGGCTGGTGAAAGGGGCGTATAAAGAGCCGCCGGATGTTGCGTTTCCGAAGAAGAGAAATGTCGATGAGAATTTCTTTGCCCTGAGCAAGCAACTGTTCGGTGAAGAGGCGCGCCGAGCCGGTGTGCGGGCGGCGATTGCCACGCATGACACCAATCTGATTCGCCGGATTGCGGATTACGCGGCCGCGCAAGGACTGAGCAAGGACCATTACGAATTTCAGATGCTTTACGGAATCCAGCGCGCCGAGCAGATTCGCCTGGCCAAAGGCGGCTGGAGATCCGTCGTCCTGGTCGCGTATGGGTCCTATTGGTTTCCGTGGTACATGCGCCGGCTCGCCGAGCGCCCGGCCAACGTTTTCTTTGTGCTCCGCAACATGCTGAGCGGTTAAGAACCTCCTCTGTTCAAGGGCACTTTATGGAATCGACCGAGACCGTTGCGAAAGACGTCCCGGAAACGGAATTCGTCCGCGGGCTCAACCTGTTCGATTCGGTCATGGTGGTGGTCGGCATCATGATCGGCTCGGGCATCTTCATCGTCTCAGCCGACATGGCGCGGAGTATCGGCAGTCCGGGATGGCTGCTGATCGCGTGGATCTTCACCGGCCTGCTGACGATTTCAGGGGCGCTTTCCTACGGCGAACTCGCGGCGATGATGCCCCGCGCGGGGGGCATGTACATCTACTTGCGCGAGGCATTCTCGCCGCTGTGCGGCTTTCTTTATGGGTGGACGCTGTTCACCGTAATCCAAACCGGCACGATTGCGGCGGTGGCCGTGGCCTTCGCGCGCTTCTCGGGAGAGCTCTGGCCACAGATCGCGGAAGACCGCTATCTGATTGCGCCGGTCCACATCTCGGCGGGCTATGCTCTTTCACTTTCCACGGCTCAGCTTGTCGGGCTGCTGGTGATCCTCTTGCTCACCTGGACAAACAGCCGCGGGCTGGCTTACGGGCGCGTCGTGCAGAACGTCTTCACGACGGCGAAAACCGGGGCTCTCGCGCTGCTGATCGCGCTGGGATTCCTCGTGGGGTGGAACGCCACGGCCGTGCACGGAAACTTCGGCGACCTCTGGACTCCGCGCGGGTTCGATCCCGTTGTTACTGGACTCGATGCGACGACCGCCTTCGGCCTGTTCGCCGCCGTCTGCGTTGCCCAGTCCGGTTCGCTCTTCTCGGCCGATTCCTGGCACGACGTCACGTTCGTCGCCGGCGAAGTGCAGAACCCGCGGCGCAATCTTCCTCTCGCGCTGGGATTGGGAACGTCAATCGTCATCCTGCTTTATTTGCTGGCCAACGTCGCTTATCTCCTCACACTTCCACTTGCGGCCATCCAGCAAGCGCCTTCCGACCGCGTCGCCACGGCGATGCTGCAAGTAATTTTCCCCGGCCTGGGACGAGTGCTGATGGCGGCCGCCATCATGGTCTCGACTTTCGGATGCATCAACAGTTTGGTCTTGGCGGGAGCGCGCGCCTATTACGCGATGGCCAAGGACAATCTCTTCTTTGGCGCAGCGGGCCGGTTGAACTCCGCGCGCGTGCCGGGTTGGGCGCTTTGGGTACAGGGATTCTGGTCGGCTCTCCTCGTGCTCCCGAGAACCTACAATCCCACGACGGGACGCTACGGAAACCTCTACAGCAATCTTCTCGACTACGTGATCTCTTCCGCCTTGGTGTTCTATATCTTGACGATTGCGGGAGTCTTCCGCTTGCGCGCCACCCGCCCCCACGCTGACCGGCCCTATCGCGTCTTCGGTTATCCGGTCGTGCCGGCGCTGTACATTCTGGGCGCGGCCGCCGTTCTCGCCATCCTCTTTGCGTACCGTCCCGCGACCACCTGGCCCGGGCTCATCATTATCCTGTTGGGTTTGCCGGCGTACGGACTACTGAGAATCTCAAGACCAAGGAATGCCTAGGCGGGTTTCAACGTGGTATAGCCAGTAGTAATAACCACAAGGTAATACTCCATAACTATGTTATACTATTAGGTCCTGCTTCATCTTTTCATAGACTGCGTAATCTTCCCTAAACAATTTCCAGAGTGGAACCAGGCAACCCGGCAATGGGGCTCCGCCGGCCGCAACCGCGGCGGCCAAAACAAACTGTCGTCGAGTAAGACGGCTCGATGTATCCATGTTCTGTCTCTCCTTTAGTTCTCCTGCGCCTCCGTGACTTCTTAGCCGCCTTGTTAGTACCGTGGCAAGGCCTTCCTTGGTATCCTCATTTACTCGCGCGATTGTCGGGAGACGATCTCATGAAGATTGATGCTCATCAGCACTTCTGGGCCTACAACGCACGCGAATATGGTTGGATGGGACGCGGCATGGAGATACTCAAGCGAGATTACTTGCCGCCGGACCTGGCGCCGCTTCTCAAGTTAGCGGGAATTGACGGAACCATTGCCGTTCAAGCGCGGCAATGCTTGGAAGAGAGTCTCTGGTTGCTGGAACTGGCGGATCAGTATCCTTTTATTAAGGCGGTGGTTGGCTGGGTGGACCTGTGCAGCCCGGAGATTGACAAACAACTTGCGGGATTCGCGCGTCATCGGACGTTCCGTGGCGTTCGCCACATTCTCCACGACGAACTGGATGACCGGTTCATGCTGCGCGAAGATTTTGTTCGCGGCATCGGCAGGTTGGCGAAGTACAAGCTGACTTACGACCTGCTGCTCTTTCCCCGCCATCTGCCCGTCGCCTGCGAGTTGATCAAGCAATTCCCAATGCAGCCGTTCGTTATCGACCACCTCGCGAAGCCTCTCATCAATGTGCACGAGCTGTCACCCTGGGAAGCCGACATTCGGCGATTGGCAACTTTTCCGAACGTCTTCTGCAAAATCTCCGGCATGGTGACAGAAGCCGACTGGCAACACTGGAAGGCGGCCGATTTCACTCCCTATTTGGACGTGGTGTTTGAATGTTTCGGGACGAAGCGCATCATGGTGGGCTTGGATTGGCCTGTTTGCACGCTTGCTGGGACTTATGAGGAAGTCATGCAGATCTCCGCGGATTATCTGAAGAGACTCTCGAAGGATGAGCAAGCTGCCATTTGGGGCGTGAACGCCAAACGCTTTTACGGGATTGCAGATTGAATGTTGCTCGATCCTGCGCGGAGGGAAAGAACCGCGGCCGAGTGCTGCCTCATTCCTCCACTTCAAACTCCAGCCACGAAACGGAGTGCCGCGGGAAGCGGTATTCCCAGCGGTTGCCCGCCTCTGCAAACTTAACTTCCTGGGTAATTACAGCACGGGGATTCTCAAAAGTGTTCTGCGCGTCGGGACTGGCGCCGGTGATCAGGAAGGCCCGCCCGCCATGTTTGGCCCGCACGCCAGCAAGGTCGATGCTTCCGACCACGTCTCCCTCTTTACGCCGGTTGACGACGGCGAGCGTCATGCGGCGATTTTCCTCATCGAAAGTGCCTGAAACATCGAGGTGCTTCTGTGGCCCGAAATTCCGCGTCTCAAAGCTGGGCGAAACCGTCAGCACATCAAGGGCGATGTTTCCGGAGCGAGTCGCGTAAAGTTCCAACGGATAATAGGTGGTCCGCAGAAGCAAGCCATCCGGTGTCGTATACATCGGGGCAATGACGTTGACCAGTTGCGCCAGATTCGCCATGCGCACCAAGCGGCAGTTGCGTTGCAGCGCGTTGAGCGCGCCCGCCACCCACAACGCGTCGCGCAAGTTGTACGGAACTTCGAACTTGTGGACGTCGTCGCGCCTCCCGCCGTCACTCCAGTTGTTGAGGATGTTCCATTCGTCGAATGCCACGGAAACGGGAGTTCTCTTTTTCGCTCCCGCCGAGATGGTCTCCGCCGTCATCGCCGAAGTGCGAATCGTCGTTTCCATTTGCGCCACCGCGCCGACGATCTCGTAGTAGTCCTTCAAATCATCGGTCACAGTGTAGTGGTGCGCGGAAATGTAGTCGACGTAGCGGACCGTGGCTTCCAGCACCGGGCGGTCCCAGTCCGGCTCGCCACTGCCGCAAGCGACGAGTTTGATACGCGGGTCCATCCACTTCATGACCTTGCAGAACTCGACGGCTGCCTTGGCGTAGTCCTGGGCGTTTTTGTGGCCGATTTGCCACTCGCCGTAAATTTCGTTGCCCACGCCCCAATACTTGACGTTGTACGGTTCCGCGTGACCGTTCTTCTTGCGCAGGTCGGAGTAATACGTTCCGCCGGAATGGTTGCAGTACTCCACCCAATGCATCGCTTCGTCGAGCGTGCCGTTCCCGACGTTCACGCAGATGTAGGGCTCAGTCGAGAGCTTGCGGCAGTAGGCAACGAACTCGTCCGTTCCGAAGCGATTCGACTCGCGCTCCTGCCACGCCAGGGCATAGCGCGCCGGGCGCGACTCGCGGGGGCCGATGCCATCGGTCCAGTGATAGCCGGAGACGAAGTTTCCGCCCGGCCAGCGAAGCTGCGTCACGCGCAAGCGCCGCGCCGCTTCGAGAACATCCTTGCGAATACCGTCCTGGTCCGCGAGCGTCGAGCCTTCGTCGTACACGCCTCCGTAGATGCATCGCCCGAGGTGCTCGATAAAGTTGCCGTAGAGCATCGGGTCAATCGTTCCGAGCCGCCGCTCGAGATCAATCTTGAGCTGCGCCTTAAGTGGTGGTTCCGCAGCAACCTGCGCGTACAGGAGATTCACCGCGCCGCTTCGAGCCGCGCGCCCCGCCGTCAAGCCGGCGGCGAGTGTCCCGAGACTCTTCATAAACTTACGCCGCGACCAATTTTGCGCAATTCCTTGTTTTCCCAAGTCATGGTGATTCATGTGCACTCCCGCGGTCGACCCGATCTCTTTCGGCGCCACCCATCACGCGGCGCAAAATTATCACAAGGGTCCTGGAGCAACAAGCCGCGAGCGACAGAGTACACCGCCCCTCACGCTTCGATCTACTTGCTTCCACGCCTTCTCCTCGACTATCGTCGCAGGTCACGCGGGGGAAGCCGAAGTAATTCTCTTCGTGCCGGCGAGGCGTTTCCCTTTTGCGGCGTCAACCGATCGCCATGTTGCTGATCCTTTTTTCGACGACGCTCTTTCTCAGCGCGGCGCTTCTATTCCTGGTCGAGCTGATGTTCGCCAAAATGGCCCTGCCGATTCTGGGCGGGTCCGCGGCCGTCTGGGTCACCTGCATGGTGTTCTTTCAGGCAGGTCTGCTGGCGGGCTACGCCTACGCGCACGGACTTGCCAAACGACTCGCGCCGCGACGGCAAGCCATCTCACACCTCATCCTTCTCGCGTTCCCCTTCGTCGTCATGCCGATTGGCATTTCATCGAGCCAGGCCCTGACGGTGGAAACACATCCCATTGCGTCGCTGATGGGGTTGCTCCTAATCTCCGTGGGCTTGCCCTTTTTTGTCCTTTCGACGATTACCCCGACTCTGCAAGTCTGGTTCGCCCAGACCGGGCACAGGTACGCGAAAGATCCTTACTTCTTGTACGGGGCGAGCAACCTCGGGAGCATGATCGCCTTGCTCAGCTATCCGATCCTGATCGAGCCGCACCTTCGCCTGATCGATCAGAGCCGATTGTGGGCCGGCGGCTACATGTTGCTGATGGGGTTGACGGGCATCTGTGCGATTCCGCTCTGGCGTTCGTCCCGTGTCTCTCCACAAAACTCCGGCCCGGCGGCACTCGACGATTTGCCGAGCGGTCCGCCACCCGGTGAGGACGCGCCGAATCCGGCGCCCCTCCAGCGCCTGCGATGGGTGGCGCTCGCTTTCGTTCCCTCCAGCCTGATGCTGGGAGTGACCACGGTCCTGACCACTGACCTCCCGCCCATTCCGCTCTTCTGGGTGGTTCCCCTGGTCATCTACTTGATGACGTTTATCTTGGTATTCGCACGCAAATCTATCATAGACCACGAATTGATGATTCAACGGCTGCCCGTCTTTATTGTGGCGGCAACAATTCTGCTCGTCACCAAGGCGGACCTGGCATTGTGGGTGAAAGTCGTTCTGGATCTGCTGGTCCTTTTCGTGGCGGCCATGGTTTGCCACGGGGAGTTGGCGAAGACCCGTCCCGCAAGCACCCACCTGACCGAGTTCTATTTATGGATCTCCGTCGGCGGTCTCCTCGGTGGAGTGTTCAACGGATTGATCGCGCCGCTCGTCTTTAACCGCGTGCTCGAATTTCCGGTCGCACTCGTGCTGGTGGCCTTGCTTCGACCAACCCTGAGCCCCCCCGATTCCAAGCCGCGAGCGCGGGTGTTCGACTTCGTTTTGCCCGCGGCTCTGGGTGCAATCCTGGTCGCGGCGATTTGGGGGCTGGAGGACCACGGCCTGGAACAGAGCGCGCGGTTCCTCGTGTTGGGGTACGGCCCCGCCATGCTGTTGTGCCTCAGCTTCGCCAAGCGGCCGGTTCGATTTGGATTGGGTCTTGCTGCCGTGATGCTCGCGAGCACAATGCATACCGGGCCGTATGGCCGCGTATTGCACATGGAGCGCAGCTTTTTTGGGGTTCACCAGGTGAGCATCGACTGGGAGGGAAAGTTCCGCCGCCTGATCCATGGAAGCACGATCCACGGAATGCAGAGCCTCGATCCGGCGCGCAGCCACGAGCCGCTGGTGTATTACTTTCCGACCGGCCCAATTGGTCAGGTGTTTGCCGCCCTTGCGGGCACGGACCCCGCGCGCAAGGTTGCCGTGGTGGGACTCGGGACGGGATCATTGGCATGCTATGGCGAGCCAGGCCAGGAGTTCACCTTCTTTGAAATTGACCCTGTGGTGGAACGGATCGCCCGTGACCCTCGGAATTTCACATTCCTCCGGGACAGTCCCCCCAAGGTCAACGTCATTCTGGGTGACGCCCGCCTCTCGCTGAAAAACGTACCCGACCGGCAATACGATCTGATCGTCCTGGATGCGTTCAGCTCCGACGCCATCCCGATGCATCTTTTGACGCGCGAAGCGATGAGACTATATCTCACGAAGCTCTCCGATACGGGGATACTCGCATTCAATATCTCGAATCGCTTCCTTGACCTCCACCTTGTCCTGGCCAATCTGGCGCGCGACGCGGGTCTGGCCTGCTTCTGCGAAGACGACCTGCAAATCAGCGAGGCCGAAGAGAAACAAGGGAAGTTTGCTTCCAGTTGGATTGTGATGGCACGGAGGCCGGAAGATTTCGGTAGGCTGCTTCAAGACAAGCGTTGGGCGGCGCTTCCCGGAGAGCGCGGGGCGCGGGTTTGGACCGATGATTTCTCCAACATCCTGAGCCTGATCCGCTGGAACTGACCGAGCTTCATTTTGTAGCGGCGAGTTTATCTCGCCATCAGCGGCGTAAAGCCGCCGCTACACCGAACTGAGCCATTACCGAACTCAAGCGTGCGTTGCCGGGCCATCGGTTTCGGCTTATAATCAGCTTCGGTTCTGCTTCTGGCCGTTGAGCCCGCTTAACGCCCGTCCTGCGATGTATCTTGTTTACAGTGTCTTGTTCAGCCTCGGTGTTGTTTTGGCGGCGCCGTATTACTTGTGGCGGCTGCGGGGACGGATCATCTCTCGAGCCGGCTGGCGCGAACGGTTCGGGTTCCTTCCCGCATCATTTCGACAAAACGAGCGGTCAGCGATTTGGATCCACGCTGTCTCAGTGGGTGAAACCTTGGCGGTCGCAGGCCTGGTGCGCGAACTTCAACAACGCTTCCCGGAGCACAAGGTCTTCCTGAGCCACGTCACGCCGGCAGGGCGCGAAGCGGGCGAGTCCCGCCTGCCGGAACTTGCCGGCCGGTTCTTCCTCCCCCTCGACTGGAAATTCTGCGTTCGGCGCTCGGTCGAGCACATTCGGCCGGCGCTGCTGGTGATCGCCGAGACGGAGCTGTGGCCCAACCTGTTGCGCGCCGCGCGCGAATCCGGGGCCAAGACAATCTTAGTCAACGCCAGACTCTCGGATCGCTCGTTCCGCCGATATCGGTGGGTTCGTCCGTTCATCCGGCGCGTCCTGGAGAAAGTTGACCAGATCAGCGCACAGTCTACAACCGACGCGCAGCGGTTTGTTGCCCTGGGCGCAAGGCCGGAGCGCGTCGTCTCCGCGGGCAATCTCAAGTTTGACAGCGTCCCTCCCTGCGCCGGTGAACTCACAAAAGAACTGGGCGACGCACTTCGGCTGGCACAGCGCGGCCCGGTGATCGTCGCCGCGAGTACCATGTCCGGCGAGGAAGCGCTGTTGCTGCCGGCCTGGACCGAGGTTCGCCATCGCCATCCACAGGCCCTCTTGATCCTGGCGCCTCGACATCCGAATCGTTTTGATGAGGTCGCGTTTTTACTTGCCCAGCAGAAATGTTCTCTGGTCCGCAGGACGGGTCTGGAAATGGAAGAAGGGAAGCTCGCAGGTCAACTCGCCTCCCCTGATGTTCTCCTGCTCGACACGATAGGAGAGCTGGCGGGCATCTTCGGTTTGGCGGACGTGGTTTTCATGGGAGGCAGCCTGGTCCCGACCGGCGGCCACAATGTGCTCGAGCCCGCCTGGTGGGCCAAGCCGATTGTGTTTGGGCCACACATGCACAACTTCCGCGACATTGCGCAGCTTTTCTTGCAGGAAGACGCCGCAGTCCAAGTCCCGGACGCGCTAACCCTATCGAAGTCAATCTTGGAACTCCTCGCCGACGACGAGCGACGGCATCAACTCGGCGAGGCTGCGAAACGAATTCTCGAGCAGGAGTCGGGAGCTACGCAACGCACTCTCGAATATATCGCGGAGCTTCTCGATGCCTGTGTCCACACGCGCGCCAAGGGATGAGGAGCAGACGACGGTGAATCCACTCCTGGCACCGCTGGCGGCAGGCTTCAAGCTCGGGGTGGCAATCCGCCGCGCCGCTTATTCTCATGGCTGGTTCAAAACGCATCGGCTGAATCGCCCCGTGGTGAGCGTGGGAAACCTGACCACCGGAGGTACGGGGAAGACGCCCCTCGTGCGCCTTATAGCAGAAATTCTGTTGAAACGTGGTTGGAAGCCCAGCATCCTCACCCGCGGCTATGGTCGCAACAGCGGGGCTGACATGGTCTTTCTCCAGCCCGCTTCACAACGAGAGCCCAATCCTCGCGAAGTCGGCGACGAGCCCGCGTTGCTGGCCCGGGCACTGCCCGAGGTGCCCATCGTCGTTTCCAGCGACCGCTACCATGGCGGCCGAATGGCCGAAGCACAATGCCATGTTGACGTTCACATTCTCGACGACGGATTCCAACATTGGGCGCTGGCGCGCGACGTCGATGTGGTATTGCTGGACGTCACTCAGGAACTCTCCGATCAGGCGCTGCTTCCCGCCGGCCGCCAGCGTGAGCCGATCTGTGCCCTCGGGCGCGCTCAGATCGTAGTGTTGACACGTACGGAACTTGGCGATCCCCAGCCGCTGGAAAATCTTGTCCGCAAAATGAACCCGAAAGCTGCGTTATTTCACTGCAGCACTAAGCTTTCGGAGTTTGTTGACATCAACAACAGCAGGGTGTATCCACCGACGGCCTTCCAGGGCGAGCCGATACATGCCTTTTGTGGAATTGGCAATCCCCAAGCGTTCTTCGCGGATTTGAGGAAGTGGGGAATTAGCCTCACCGCGGAGGACTCGTTCCGCGACCATCACGTCTATGGTGGCGAAGATCTTGGGCCTATCATCATGCGAGTAGAGAAGTCTGGCGCGAAGGCCATCGTGACGACAGAGAAAGACGCCATGAACTCCGCCCCTCTAATAGGTGGAAACATCCCTTTTCTTGCTTGCGTCATCAAGGCTGAAATTCACGAGATGCAGAAGTTCGAGAACACGTTAATCTCACACCTGGAAGCCGCGAGGGGAAAGAATTGATTCAGCGCGCCAGCCGGCTCACGAACCCGCAGAAGATCATGGTCCGCGCCACCAACTGGATTGGCGACGGTGTGATGTCGCTCCCTGCCCTCGAGGCGCTGCGGGCGCGCTTCCCCACCACTGAAATCGTGCTGGTGACCAAGCCCTGGGTCAACGAGCTTTATTGGCGGCTCCCTGCCGTGAACCGGCAGATTGTTTACAAACCTGCGAGCGAGCACAAAGGCGCGAGGGGTTTCTGGAAATTCGTCCGAGAACTTCGCGCCGAACGTTTTGATGCCGCCATTCTCCTTCAAAACGCATTCCACGCTGCCTGGATGGCGTGGCGCGCGGGGGTCCCGATGCGCGTGGGATACGCGCGGGATGGCCGCAGTGCGCTACTGACCGACGCGATTGAAGTTCCCTCGCCCGCCGCTTACGGCCACCAGACGTATTACTATCTGCAACTCCTGTTTCGCGCCGGGATCATCGACAGACCAGAACCCATAAATGAAATCCGCCTGGTGTTGGACCACACGGAAAAAGCCTGGGCCTCGAAGCACCTTCAGAAGCTGGGCCTCAGCGGGCCCCGTTTTTTGGTAGGGCTCAACCCAGGAGCGTTCTATGGGCCGGCGAAACGCTGGCTGCTCGACCGCTATGCGCAGCTTGCCGACCGGCTGATTGGTGCATTCCACGCCGATGTGCTAATCTTCGGCTCCGCCGCCGAACGCCCGCTGGCGGAAGAGATTGCGCGAGCCATGCGTCACACGCCGCTGATTTTGGCGGGGGAGACAAGCCTGCGGCAATTAATGGCTCTGCTGGCCCAATGTCACCTGGTGGTGAGCAACGATTCCGGTCCCATGCACCTGGCGGGGGCGCTGGGCCTGCCGCTGGTCGCCATCTTCGGATCGACCGACGAGCGGGCCACGGGGCCGGTCAGTTGGCGCGCGCGCGTCGTTAAACATCCGGTGGCGTGCAGCCCGTGCGGGCGGCGCGAGTGCCCTATCGATCTCCGCTGCATGCAGAGCGTCAGTGTGGACGACGTTTACATGGCCGCGCTCGAATTGGTGAAAGAACTGAAGATTACGCATGAGTCCTCGGCCTAAGAAAAAGATCACGCCACGCTCCCGCGCTCGGGCAGCGCCCGCCGCGACGCGCCGGGGCGTGCCCGCCGTTTTCCTTGACCGCGACGGCACGATCACGGAAGAGATGGGCTACATCAACCATCTTGACCGACTCCAGATCTACCCCTGGTCAGCCGAGGCTATCCGCAGATTGAACCAGGCCGAGAGGCTGGCCATCGCCGTCACGAATCAGTCGGGAGTGGCGCGAGGCTACTTCACGGAAAAGCTTCTCCGCGAAGTTCACCAGCGGATCGCCTTCGAACTCGCCGCCCGCGATGCGCGGTTGGATGCCATTTACTATTGCCCTCACCATCCCGACGGACCACTGGAGGCCTATCGCGTCAAGTGCCGTTGCCGCAAGCCGGCGATTGGCATGGTGGAGGAAGCCAGTAAAAGATTCGATATTAATCTTACTGATTCTTACGTTGTTGGTGACAGTTATCGTGACATGCAACTCGGCTTCAACGCCGGGACCCGGACGATTCTGGTGATGACGGGTTATGGCCGGGGAGAATTCGAGTTCAACCGGCAGCGCTGGTCGCGCATGCCCGACCGCATCGCGGAGAATCTCCAGGAGGCCGTAGAAATCATTTTGGGAGATTCCGCCCGCAGCGGTGTGAATCCGCAACGAAATTCCGTCGTCGTACGCGCTTTGCGATGATCATTCGCTCGGACCGTGTCCGCCTGCTTTCGATCCTGGAGCAGTTTTCCCGGCGGCGCATCACTCTGCTGGGCGACCTGGTCGCTGACGAGTTTGTTTACGGAGAGATCGCCCGCGTCTCACGCGAGGCCCCGGTCCTGATCCTGAAACAGCGCGGGAAAACAGTTGTGCCGGGCGGCGGCGCCAACGCCGCAAACAATTTGGCGGACCTGGGGGCGCAGGTCACCCCGGTGGGCGTGGTCGGCGACGACGAGACCGGAGAAGCGCTGCTCCAATACCTCCGGCAAAAGGGCATCTCCATTCGATCGATTATTCGGCTACGGAATCACGTTACACCCACCAAATCACGCATCCTCGGTGGGCTCGCTCATTGGCAACAACAGCAAATCGTGCGCGTAGACCGCGAGCCCTCCGAGCCCCTCCTCCCCGCAGTCCGCCGGAGCCTGAGCCGGAGAGCCGAGTCTCTTCTGCCTCGCGCTTCGGCGCTGCTGATTTCGGACTACGGCTACGGCTCCACGGATGCTCAGGAGGTTGAGTTCCTCCGCCGCCGGTTGCGGGGCCACAGGCTGCCCGTCACCATCGACTCCCGCTTCGATCTGCTGAGCTACACGCACCTGACCGCCGCGACCCCTAACGAACCTGAAGTCGAAGACGCGTTCCAGCAGAAGATCGGGAACAGTCTCGCCCTGTTGCATTGCCTGGGGAAGAAGTTGCTTCGCCGGCAATCGCTCGAGGCTCTCCTCATCACTCGCGGCCGCGACGGCATGGTGCTGTTCGAACGCGGGCGGAAGCCGATCAACCTTCCGGTTTTCGGTTCCGATCAGGCCGTCGATGTAACCGGAGCCGGAGATACTGTCATCGCGGCGTTCACGCTGGCGCTTGGGGCGGGCGCGAGCTTCTTCCACGCCGCGCAGCTTGCCAACTGCGCGGGCGGGCTCGTGGTGATGAAGCGCGGGACAGCCACGGTAACAGCCACCGAACTGATGGAGGCCATCCGCAACGCGTGAGTTCGAAGATCATCCCGCGTGAGCAAGTTTCGACCCTGGGCGAACGCCTGCGCCGCGAGGGCAGTCGCATTGCATTCGCCAACGGATGTTTTGAGCTGCTCCATGTGGGCCACGTGCGCTATCTGCAAAGCGCCCGCGCCGAGGGTGAGGTGCTGGTCGTGGGAGTCAATAGCGACCGCGCGGTCGCGGGGTTAAAAGGCCCGGGAAGGCCGCTCCTGCCGGCCGAAGCGCGTGGGGAAGTGGTGGCCGCGCTCGAATGCGTGGATTACGTCGTCATCTTCGATGATCTGACAGCGGAGGGCGTGCTCCGCGATCTTCGGCCGCAGGTGCATTGCAAAGGAACTGACTACACGGCGGAATCGGTGCCCGAGCGCGCGGTCATGGAAGAGCTGGGAGGGACGGTGCGCATCGTCGGCGACCCCAAGAGTCACTCGACTCACGATATTCTGGCGGAGATTCGCAAACGGTCAAAAACAGTAGCGAGTGACAAGTGAGGAGGGGGAATTCAGGAGTCAGAAGTCAGAATGCCGAACCCATTGAATGAAACCGGCCGATTCCACGCCAGGAAAGGAATACCCTGCTAAAAAGCACGTCTCTTGTATGCTGACTCCTGGCTCCTGAATTCTGACTCCTGAATTCCCCCTCGCCACTTGTCACCCGTCACTTGTCACTAAACGATGCCAGCGTCCAGCCCACGATTCCTAGTCATCCGCCTAAGTTCCATCGGCGACATTGTGCACGCGCTGCCGGCGGTGGCCGCCTTGGGCGGAACGTTCCCCGAGGCCGAAATCGACTGGGTGGTCGAGACGCGCCACGCGGATCTCCTGGCTGGAAATCCCTTCGTCCATCGGCTGATCAGACTCGATACGCTGGGCTGGCGCAAGAGGTTGATTTCGGGGAGCACGATCGGATCCATCGCGCGCGGCATCGCGGCGCTCCGCCAAGCGGAATACGACGCGGCGATTGATTTACAGGGACTCTACAAATCGGCGTTGATCGCACGGCTCAGCCGGTCGCGGATGCGTATCGGCCTCGCCAAGCAGTGGCTGCGCGAACCTGCTGCGGGCGTTTTCTACACCGAACGCGTGTCACCACGCGAGGCCACGCACGTCATCGAGATGAACATGGCCCCGGTCGAACGTCTAGGAGCGCGTCCTGTCGCGCGCGAAGGCTGGCAGTTTCCTTTGCCGCGCACCGAGGCCGACGACCAGTATGTTGAGCGCCAACTGGCGGCGTCAGGTTCGGACGACTTCATGGTCATCAATCCCGGCGGTGGGTGGAAGAACAAATGCTGGGCGCCAGAAAACTATGCTGGGCTGATTCGGCTGCTTGCTGGAGAGATCGCCGGCAACTGTTTTCTGACCGGCTCAAGCGCAGAAGAGCCGCTGATCCGGGAAATTATCCGAACCGCCGACTCGCCGCGCGCGAAGTACTTCCCATCCACCATCATTCAGTTCACCGCCCTGGTACGGCGTGCGAAGTTATTCGTCGGGGGTGACACGGGACCCCTGCATTTGGCGGCAGCAGTCCGGACTCCCATCGTCGCCCTCTACGGTCCTACTGACCCGGCCCGGAATGGACCCTTTTCCGGCGCCGACATTACGCTCTGGAATCGCGGGCCGATCGACTATACGCGCCGGACGCCGCAAGCCGGATATCTGCCGGGAATTTCCGTGGAGTCCGTGAGGGCGGCCATTCACGAACGCCTGGCGAGGGCTCATGCATAGCGGCTACGCGGCTTGGGCGGCGCGCTGGAGGGTCCCGCTGGGATTTGGGTTGGGCGTTGCCTTCCTGGTTTTTTCCCAGCCGACCCCTCGTTTCCTGGTGGCGGGCGGGATCGTCGCGCTGATGGGGCTTGCCGTGCGCGCTTATGCGGCCGGATGCCTCGACAAGAATCGCAACTTGGCAGCCAGTGGTCCCTACGCCTATACTCGCAACCCTCTCTACCTCGGCAGTTCCATCATGGGCTGCGGATTTGCGCTGGCCGGACGCTCGTGGCCCTTGGGGCTTGGTTTCATCGGTCTGCTTGTTGCCGTGTACTGGCCCGTGATGCGCCGTGAAGCAGAATTTCTGCGCCAACAGTTTGGCGAAACCTACGTCCGCTACGCGCAAGCCGTCCCATTCTTCCTGCCGACGGGACGCCATGCGCCCGCTTCGGGAGAATCCTTCCAGTGGGGGTTGTATCGAAAAAATCGCGAATACCAGGCGGGCGCGGGGTTTGCAGCGGCCATTGTTTTCCTAGTGCTCAAGATGATGCTGAAGTAGCAACCGGCAGGTTGCCTTTCAGGGAATCGCTGCGTCTAACTCCGATATGGGAACTCGAATTCTCATGACGGCTGGAATTGGATCGGCCGCGTTGCTTCTGGCCGCTTTGATTCCACGCGCCGCGCCGCAACCCGAGGCGTTACCCTTCACTCCCGGTGAGACGCTCAATTTCGATGTGACGTGGTCCGTCTTCCACGCCGGTCAGGTAACCGCCACGCTGACCCGCGTTGAGGGCCGCTCGCCCGAGGCCTACGAAGTTATCACCACGGCCCGCTCGCAAGGGTTTGTGTCAGTTCTCTTTCCGGTCGACAACGAACTCCATTCCCTATTCGATCCCCGAACACTTTGCTCGATTCAAATTCAAAAGAAGATCAACGAAGGCCGAAGGCACCGGGAGACGCGGATCGTGTTCGATACCAACAAAAAGCTCGCCATCCTGGATGAGCGCGATCCCAACGAGGCCGCCGCTCCGCCCAAGCACGCCGAGAACGAGATCCCGGAATGTGTCGAGGACGTCGTAACAGCCTTCTATTACGTGCGGCGGGTGCCTCTGCGCGTAGGCGACCAAATTCGCCTGCCCATCAACGATGGCGCAAAGACCTACGACGTCAGTGTCGAGGTTCAAGCGCGCGAGCAAATCGAAACTCCGCTCGGCAGGCGTGCGGCATTCCGAGTTGAACCCAAGGTCTTTCGTGGCCTCTACAAGCGGCCGGGACGAATGCTCATCTGGTTCAGCGACGACGACGAGCGCCTCCCGTTACGAATCAAGGCGTCGGTTTCGATGGGAACCATCACGGGGACGCTGAAGTCCGTCTCCCCCATCCCGCCCAGCACGACGCCGGGCCGCTAGTGCCGTTCCAACTATCTGAGGCCAGCCATCCGAATCGCAAGGTCGCGTCAGGGCAACCCCGAGTCCACGTCGTTATTTGTCGCAACAAGTTGGAACGGCACAAGCGCCTCTCGAAGACCCTGAACGGCCTCCCTAGACAATTCTGTACTTTTCGGAGAGCAACCGCCGGAAGCGCGGCTGGTAGATGAGGTCGTAGGCAAGCCCCTTGTCGGGAAAAAGCCGGAGCGCAAATTGGCGGGTGCTGGCGATGAGTTCCCGAGCTTCCTCGAACGGCAGGTCGGTCTGGCAGACGACGTTCATCACCAGGCTCACGACAATCTGCAAGCGCCGCACCTTGCGGTTTTCGTCCCGGATTTCAGCCTCGGTTGCCACTTTCGCCCCGCGGAACTCGTCGGACTTCAGAACAAACTTTTCCATCACCGCGGCAGTTATTATAAGCTAATGCCAGCCGGGCAACGCTTGGTTCCTGTTGGAGCCCGCGCCCGGAGGCAAGAATTACTCGCGCCCAATGCCGACGAACGAGCCAACCAAGGAATCGAAAGCCCGCATCCGGCGATGGCCGCGGGTTCGCCAGGTTCTCTCGGAGTCACTCCGGAACTTTCTGCATGAAGACTCCATGGCTGTTTCCGCGTCAATCGCCTACCACTGCCTGCTCTGTATCTTTCCGTTCCTACTGCTGATGATGGGATTGAGTGGGTACTACGTCAAGCACCACGAACTTGCGGGCCGTCTGGCATTTCTCCTCGGGCGTTATCTCCCCATGAATCCCGACTTCATCCTGCACAACCTGGAGAGCATTTCGCGCGCCTATGGGCGCGTGGGATTCTTCTCGTTCCTGCTCCTGCTGTGGGGTTCCTCGGGCATCTTCCTGCCGCTGGAGAAGGCCCTGAACCGCGCCTGGGAAGCGGAAAAGGAGCGCAGTTGGTTGCGGCGCCAGCTTCTGGCGCTGGGGATGGCCGTGATGGTTGGCCTCCTGGTATTGCTTTCGTCCGCGGTCGTGGGGGTGAACGTTTACGTTGATGAGTGGGTACGCCGGGGAGGGCATTTGTTCCCCTCTCCGATGATTGCTGTCGCTTATCGCCTCCTCGTGATCGTATCCACTTTCAGCTTGACGCTCTTGATGTTCGTCGTGCTCTTCAAAGTTCTGCCGAATCGTCCGATGCGTTTCCATGAGGTCATGCCGAGCGCGTTCCTCACGGCGGTCTTCTGGGAAGGAGTCCGCTCGCTCCTCACACTCGTATTTCCTCTCTTCAACTTCGGCCATATTTATGGGTCCATCGGTGTGGTGGTCGCTTTGATGAGCTGGGCGTACTTCTCTTCGGCGGTCATGCTCTTTGGCGCCCAGGTCTCGCGGGCCCTCTATCGCACATTGAAGGTCAACGGGATGGCCGCCAGTCCATGAACGTTCACTCCCCCGGCCGGCCGTAGGCGTGAGCGGCCAGCCGCGAGCCCGTCAGGTTTACGCTGACCGCTCCCTCGAGATCCGTTCGGAGGGTTTGCGCGCCCGCCGCTTTCAGCCGATCGAGTGTCTTCACCGCAGGGAGACCGACCTGGGTCCCGCCTTCGCTGCCGATCAGCGCCACCGAAGCTCCGACGCGCGCCAGGAATTCGGTACTCGAGGAATTCTTCGCGCCGTGATGCGCGACCTTCAACACCGTGCTCTTCAGCCGCGCCCCGGACCGCACGAGTTCCCCTTCAACCTCCTGGCTGATATCTCCGGTCAGGAGGACCGCGGCCTCACCCGCTGAAACGCGCATCACCACTGAGCCATCGTTGGAGGGCGCGGAGGCGAGCGGGCGATCGCGCGGCGGCCAGAGGACTTCGACCAAAGCCCCTCCCAGCGAGCTTCGGTCGCCCGCAACCTTCTGGCGCGTCGGGATTCCCTGCCGCGCTGCCTGCCTCATCAGCGCATCATACGCCGGTGTGGGAGGGGTCGGGCCGTGCCAGAACTCACCAATCTGGAAGTTCCTGATCACCGCGGCCAGGCCTCCCATGTGGTCGGAGTGGGCGTGACTGAGCGCGACGACATCAATCTTTTTGATTCCGCGCGACCAGAGATAGGGCGAGACGATGTCCTCCCCCGGATCCCAACGCCGGCCGCGATACGCACCGTCACGGCCCGCGTCCATGCGGGAGCCGCCCGCGTCGACCAGCATCGTCGTCTGATCCGGCAGCACCAGAAAGATGGCGTCGCCTCCACCGACATCGATAACCGTCACCTCAATTCCTCCGCCGGGAAGGCGCGGTGCAAACGGATGCAGTGAGATGAGCCCACCCACAAGGGCCAAGCCGGTCAGCGACACCCAGAAGGCCCGCCGATGCCGGCCCAACATCCATGCCGTAGCGACAATCAAGAATGCAAAGCTCAGCGAGACCCACAAAGGCGGCTCGGGCACACGGTAGGAGAGCCAAGCAGGCAAGCCGGGCCAGTCGGTCAAAGCGAAGAGCCCGTGCATGATGAGCGCCAAAACCTTGCCGGGCCACACGGCCAACCAAGGAAAAGCCGCGCTCACCAGCACTGTCGGGGCCGCCAACGCGAGCAGCAACGTCATCACTGGAATGGCCAGGGCGTTCAGCCCGATGCCCGCATAGGTTACACGATGGAAAGTCTCCGCCATGGGGAGCAGCAGTCCGAGTTGGAGAACTGCCGAGAAAACAACCAGACCGGCCGCCCACAACGCAACTCTCAGTGGCGCCGTCACGATGGCCGTGGCGGCACTCGCATGCCTTTCGAGCAAACCAAAGCGCGCCTTTAGGCCTGCGATCAAGGACCGCAGATCCAGGCGGAACTGCGCGACCCGTGGGGCAAGATTGGTGTCGCGATCAACGTGATCCAGATTGTGAAGCGCGCGACGGTACGGTTCGCTCGTGCTCTCGAGGATCGGCACGGCCAGCCCGGCAATAATCAACGCGGCTGAAAACGAGAGTTGAAATCCCGACTCGAAAAGCCACGCGGGCCGATGAACGAGTTGGATAAGCGCCGCCAGTCCGACGGCATTCAGCAAGGAGTGCTCCCGGTAGAAGAATCGGCCCAGCAGATAGGCGGAGATCATGAGCGTCGCCCGAAGGGTGGGCGCGCGTTGCTCCACGAGAGCGGCATACACGAGCAGCAAGGAAAGCAGGAGAGCCGATCTCCATGTTTCCCCCAGGCGCATCCGGCGAAGAATTGCTCCCGCGATCATCGCCAGCAGCCCCACGTGAAGGCCCGAGATCACCAGCAGGTGGTAGAGGCCGGTCTTGCGGAAATTCTCAATGATTTCAGAATCGAGCGCCGAGCGGTCGCCGAGGAGCACCGCCTTGAGAACCGCGCCGCTTCTTCCTTCGGCGGACCAGGGTGGATACAACTGGTCAATCCCCTCCAGCAGCCGCTGCCGCGCCCGCTGGAATAGAAGGGCGAGGTCGCGTGTGTCTCGCCCCTCCAGCTTCTCCACCAGGTGCGGACTCTTGACCGTGCCAACGTAAGTGATGTCTTCGACAGACTCCATCCAGCGCCGGAAATCAAAGCTGCCGGGGTTTTGATAAATGCGCGGACGGTGCAGCCGGACCAGGACGCGAATGCGCTGGCCATACTGAAGGCGAAGGGATCCGGCGAGGGCGAGGGTTTCCGGATCGTCGCTGGTCTGCAATCGCAGCCGAACTTTTCCGGTAAGGGGATACGCCCGCCCGCGGCTTTCGAGAGAGTCAACATTCAGGCCGAATTGAAATCCGTCGGGGGAACGGATCGGGTTCGAGACGAGGCGGCCTTCCAAGCGGACAGGATCCTCGAGGTCTACTCCCAGCGTCGTGACGCGGCTGATGTGGTGGGGCGAAAAGCGCTGCTCGAACAGGGGTGCCGCCGCCCCGCCCGCCGCGACGAATCCAGTAAGCACTAGCATCGACGACAAGCCGTGCCATCCCTGCCGCAGAGCGATCAGGCCGGAGAGAAGACACAAACCCGCAGCAAACAGAGTCAGGGAGATGCCCGGCGTCCAGGCGTGGCCGGGCCGCGCCAGCAGAATCCCCAGGGCAAAGCAGCTCCCTAGAAACAGTAGTGGACTTTTCATATACCCACGAGGTCGCTTCGGGTAACCCTTACCAAACTTTCAATGTGGTAAGTTTGCGGAAAGAGGTCGAACATTTCAATCGAAATCATCCGGTAGCCGCGGTGCACCAGAACTTCCAAGTCGCGTGCCAGCGT
Source organism: uncultured Acidobacteriota bacterium (assembly GCA_964613505.1). Lineage (GTDB taxonomy): Bacteria > Acidobacteriota > Terriglobia > UBA7540 > UBA7540 > CAZTHM01. The sequence goes on from CAZTHM010000002.1 coordinate 31,481, forward strand.
GGGTGGGCTGCAAGAAAGGTAGTGGATTTGTTTGGGCCGGCAACCTGCCAGAAGCTTGAGGGCGCGCGTTTCGACGCCGGCGCGCGGCGGGTCCAGGACCACCAAATCCGGTCCGGCCTGGGCGAACCGCCTGAGAAAGTCGAAGGCGGTTTCACCGGCCGCACGAATGTTGGCGAGCGAGTGAGCCTGCGCATTCACCGCGAGGTCGGCAACAGCGTTCGAACCTGCCTCCACTCCGACGACTTGTGCGAACCGCCGGGCGAGCGGAAGCGTGAATAACCCAACTCCCGCAAACAAGTCCAACGCCAACTCGCCCCGTGGCGCTTCCGTCACCGCTTCGACCAACTTGGGAAGCAGATAACGTGAAGCCTGAAAAAACGAGCCGGGACGGATGTGGTAGCGAAACTCTCCGACGCGATAGTCCAATCCGGATTCACCGTGCACCCGCGTCTGGCCGCCGCTTTCGATCGCGACACTCACGACACCCGGGAGCCTGTCAAGCATGTCGCGCGCGGTCGCCTCCGCCTCCTCCTCGCCGATACGGCCGTGCAACGTCACTGCCACGTGTTCGTCGCGGTCGTCGGCCAACAGATCAATCTCCCGGCATTCACCTAACCGCGAACTCCACGCCGCGCTCCGCAGTGCACCGAGAACCGCGTTCAGCCGAGGTGAGAGGATTAGGCACGCGTCAAGGGGAATGAGATGATGCGACTCTGCCTCGAAAAAGCCCAGGTCCACTCGTCCAGAAGTCTGGCGAGCGACCTTCAGTTGCGCCTGATTGCGATAATTCCAGGGAGAGGCGGCGTGGAGAACAATTTCAGAATCCCACGCCACTTTGCCGATGCGGCGCAGCGTTTCGCGGAGAATCTCGCGCTTGGCCGCGGGCTGGAGATCGGCCCGCAAGTGCTGGTATTGGCAACCGCCGCACCGGCCAAAATACGGGCACGGCGGTTCGGCCCGCTCCGGTGACACATCGAGGATTCGCAGCGGCCGCGCGTGCGCGACACCCTTGGCGGTGCGCACCACTTCCACTTCCGCGCGTTCGCCCGGGAGAATTCGCGGGGCGAATACCGGATGGCCCTCGTGATGCCCCAGGGCCTCGCCACCGTAAACCAGCTTTTGCGCAGTCAATTCGAAGGTCATAGATTTGAAATGCTAAATGTGAAATTTCAGAGATAGAAAAGACTCAGACGAGGTATTCGGTAGTGTTCGAACAGGCGTTTTTTCATGAACTGCCGCTCCAGCGATTCAATCTGCGAGGCCGTCATGTTCCGCCGGTAAGGCATGAGGCCCTTTTCGACTTCCCGGCGAATTTCGGTCAGGAGATCGAGGTCAGAAGCTCGGGTGAGCGCGGCGCTGAGTTTTTCCTCGAGCGCCGTCATTCGGCGTTCCAACTCTTCCAAGTCCGGAGTTGTTTTTTCGACTTCCTGCTTCGCGGCCTCTCGGAGGGCCAAAGCCGCCGCGGCGAGATCTTCCGCGAGAACCGACTGCTGCCGATCGCGAGCCTCCGTGGAGGCACGTTCCAGGGCCGCGGAGTTGCGCCGCAAGTAATCGAGGATTTCTCCAGCGGCAAAAGGCGGGGAGATCTCCTGTTGGCGTTTCTGGCCCGCTCCACCTTCGCCTGGGGATGCTGCCTTCCCTACCTCCTGCGCGGCATTGAGCACAAGTTGCGAGCAGTACGCCAAGCTGTTGACTTTCTGAATCCGCGCCGGACGCTTCTTGAACTTTTCGAACGACCGCTCGATGCCCAGCAAGACCGCCTCCAGCGGAACGCCAGCCTCCTTCCAGGATTCGATGAGCGCCCAGTCGAGGGGAGAAAGCAGCGTCCGCGTCCCGCGCGAGCGTTGGTAGCATTCTTCTATTTCGGTAAAGTAATTGAAGTAGTTTTCCAACAGCGAGAACCTCGTGCGGTCAGTGGGGTCGCGCGCCCGCAAGGTTGCGCTCGTAGATGATGCGCAAGCCTTCCAGTGTCAAGGCGGAGTCGACCGGAGGTTTGTACTTGGATGCCGCAGCAACCAGCGGGGCCTGCCCACCTGTCGCCACGACTTTGGTTTTTGGCCCGAGGACGGCGCAAAGGCGGTCCAGGATTCCATCCACCAATCCCACCGCGCCGTAATAGAGGCCGGACTGCATGCTGCTGACCGTGTTGGTCCCGATAATCCGGCCAGGCTCGCGGATTTCCACGCGCGGGAGCCGCGCCGCCTGCTGGAAAAGCGCCTCCGAGGAAATGCCGATTCCCGGCGCAATCACGCCGCCCAGATATTCGCCTTTTTCCGAAATCGCGTCGAACGTAATCGCTGTGCCGAAATCCACGACGATGCACGGCCCGCCGTATTTCTCGAAGGCCGCCACCGCGTCCGCGATGCGGTCCGCGCCGACCTCCTGCGGATTGTCGTAGTGGATGGCCATCCCCGTGCGCGTCCCCGGCCCCAGGAAAACCGCCTTGAGATTGAAATACTTCTCGGCCATTTCCTCCAGCAGGGAGTTGAATGGGGGCACAACGTTCGCCACCATCACTCCCTTGATTTGCGCGGGCTGAATGCCGTCGAGCGTGAACAAGTTGCGAATCAGAATGCCGTACTCGTCAGCGGTCTGGCGGCGGTTGGTGGAGAGGCGCCATTGCGCGCGCAGAGTCTTCTCCTCGAAAACCCCCAGCACGGTGTTCGTGTTTCCAACGTCGATGACGAGGAGCATTCTTAAGCCTTCAGCCATCAGCTCTCAGCCGTCAGCAAGCAGCCGTCTTCCTGAACGCTGACCACTGAGAGCTAATAGCTCCTTTCATTTTACTTCCACAACTTCCCCGGAGACCAACAACTCTTCCCGGCCGTCCTCGCGCCGCACGCGCAGCGCCCCGCTCGGCTCCAGGCCTACGGTCGTGGCGACGAATTCGCCCGCGCCCGAATGCACCCGAATCCGTTTCCCCTGCGCAAAGCTTGAAGCCGCAGCCCAGCGCCGCGCGATGGCAGAGCTTCCTTCGTCGAGGAGCAGATGGTATTTCCGTTCCAGTTCTTTGAACAGCGCCACCAATATCTGCGCGCGCGAAATAGGTTTTCCTGCCTCGATGCGCAGCGAAGTGGCAATCGTCTTCAGCTCCGAGGGCATCTCGCGATGATTCACGTTGATGCCGATTCCTAATACAACCGCATGGAGCCGATCAACCTCCGCGCTCATTTCCGTCAGGATGCCGCACACTTTCTTTCCCTCAATCAAAACATCATTGGGCCAGCGAATATCCGCGGGCAGGCCCGTCGTGGTGCTGATCGCCTGATGCGCCGCCACCGCGGCCATCAACGTCAGCACCGGCGCCACGGCGGGCGCCAGCGGCGGCCGGAGAATAATCGAGGCGTAAATGCCGCTGGATCTTTCCGAGTACCAGTTCCGGCCGAAGCGCCCCCGCCCGGCGGTCTGTTCCTCTGCCACCACGACGGTCCCGTGAGCGGCCCCTTTGGCCGCCAACTCGAGTGCCTCCGTGTTCGTTGATTCGATGCGGAAATAGTGCACGATCCGATGGCCGATCTGATTGTCCCCAATTTCCTGCCGGACCAGGCTGGGCGCAAGGATGTCCGGCAACTTTTGCAGCTGATAGCCGCTGGACTGATGGCCCTTGATTTCAACTCCCAGCGAGCGGAGTTTCTCGATGTACATCCAGACCGTCGAGCGCGTGACCCCGATCTCACTGGCGATTTTCGGACCTGGCACGACCACCGTGGCATTCTCCACCAGCAGGTGAATGAGCTTGTCGATTTTGCGGTCGGTGGTTCCGGTGGCCATGGAAGTAGGGGAGGGCTTTGTCCTCCCGCGGGCGGGCGGAGCCCGCCCCTACAGCGGCTCGATCAAGAAATGAATGTTCGCCGCGGGCGCGGAGTGCGTCAGCGCCCCGACGGAGATCGCGTGCACGCCGGTTTCGGCGTAGGCGCGAATATTGCTCATATTGACGCCGCCGGAGACTTCCAGGCGTATTCGTCTGGCGGCGCGTGCCACGCAATCCCGCACCTGTGCCGGCGTCATATTATCGAGCAGGACGGCTTCCGCGCCGGCAGCAATCGCCTCATCAAGTTCCGCAAGGTTCGAGACTTCCACTTCAATCGGCAGATTCGCCGCCTCGGGCGGCCGACGCTGGCGCGCGCTCTCGACCGCCGCGCGGATTCCTCCGGCCAGGCGAAGATGGTTATTCTTGATCAAAATCCCATCATCGAGCCGCAGGCGATGATTCTTCCCGCCGCCGGCGCGGACGGCGTACTTCTCAAGCGCCCTCAAGCCCGGAGTCGTTTTGCGTGTGTCGAGAAGCTGCGTCTTGAGGCCCGCCAGCCGCGTTTGCAGCCGTCGCGTGAAAGTCGCGATGCCACTCAGGTGCTGCAGAAAATTCAGGGCCACGCGCTCGCCGGTTAGTAACGTCGCTGCCGTACCGGTAACCAATGCAAGCTGCACGCCGGCGTCAACCTCAGCTCCATCTTCCACGCTCACCTCGAAGCAAGTCTCAGCGTCGAGTACACGGAAGACCTCTGCTGCCACGGGCAATCCCGCCACGACCAATTCCTGCTGGGTGAGGAGCGCGCCGCGCGCCCTCCGGCCCGCAGCGACCGTCAAGCGCGTGGTCAGATCGCCGTTTCCCAAGTCTTCCTTCAGCGCCGCTTCGACCAAGGCCCGCAGTTCACCGGGCGGCAGTCCCAGCGGAATCGAACGAGTCACTGTAGGGCTGGCGGGAATTCCCATAATTCACCCCAGCCTCTCAAAGGATTCCAGCAATCTGCGCAACTGGGCGTTCAATTCCGCGCAACGCTTTTCGACGCCACGCACCACGTCGCGCGGAGCGCGGCTCATGAATTCCTGGTTTTCCAACTGCTTTTGGGCTTGCGCGAGCGCCTTCTCCAGCTTCTCTTTTTCTTTCTGCAAACGCGCGCGCTCGGCCTCCGGGTCGATTTGTGTTTCGTGAAACAGGCGAACGTCGAAGCCCGGTGTCACACGAACTCCCCCGGCATCGTTGGCCAGCCGCCCACGGGTGAAGTTCAATGCCTGCAAACCCGCAAGGCGCTGGATGGTTTCCTGGTGGGCCCGGAAGAGTTCAAGGACGCGCAAATCCTCGCTCGCCACCTGCGCGCTGGGCTTTACGTTCTGCAGACCCATCTCGGCTTTGGCGTTCCGCGCCACGACGATCAATTCCTGCATTGTCTCAAAATGTTTCTCCGAAACGGGATCGGCGACGCGATCCCCCGCCACGCTGAAGGCCGCCAGAGACAGGGAGTTCTCGCTGCTCGTCCCCGGGAGCTGATGCCACAGTTCCTCGGTGAGGAAGGGCATGAACGGGTGAAGCAGCCGGAGCGACGCCTCAAAAACTCGCGCCAGGTTCATCCAGGCGGGGGGCGGCGTACGGGTCGCGTCGATCGCCATAGCGCCTCCCGCGCCCGGCTCGGGCTGGGGATACAATTTCAAAGCGTCGCCGTCCGCGCCCTGAGTAATCGCCGGCTTCACCCATTCCACATACCAGTCGCAGAACTCGTGCCAAAAGAAGTGGTAAATCGTATAAGCCGCTTCGTGGAAACGGTAGTTGGCGAGCGCCTCGCTGATCTCACGAGTCACCGCCGCCAATCGGGAAAACATCCAACGGTCGGCAATTTCCATCGTTTCGATATTAGCGACCGGCTCCAGACCCAGCCCAGGAATCGGCGCGAGCGTCCGGCCGAGATTCTCCCGCATGGGCTCGGGCAGCTTCTCAAGATTCATCAGGATGAACCGGCCGGCGTTCCAGATCTTATTGGCGAAGGCCCGATAGGATTCGATTTTTTCTTCGCTAAAAGCGATGTCGGTCCCCGGCGCGGCGCTGATGGCGAGCGCGAAGCGCACCGCGTCGGTCCCGTAACGTTCCGTCACGTCAAGCGGGTTGATGACGTTTCCCTTGACCTTGGACATCTTCTGTCTTTCCGCGTCGCGCACCAGCGCGTGGATGTAGAGCTCGCGGAAGGGGACATCGTTCATGAATTTCAGGCCCATCATGATCATGCGCGCGCCCCAGAAAAACAGGATGTCAAAGCCCATGATCATGAGATCGGTGGGATAAAACCTCTTCAAATCGTCGGTCGGGTCCGGCCAGCCGAGCGTGACGAACGGCCAAAGGCCGGAGCTGAACCATGTGTCGAGCGTGTCGGTCTCGGGCCGCAGTGTGGCGTTGCGGCACTTGCGGCAGGCCGCCGGCGTCTCGCGCGCTGCGATGATTTCTCCGCAGGCATCGCAATACCAGACGGGAATCCGGTGTCCCCACCAGAGCTGGCGGGAGATGCACCAGTCATGGATGTTGTTCATCCAATCGAGATAAATCTTGCGGTAATTCTCGGGGACGATACGGACGAGGCCGTCTTCGACGGCGCGAATGGCGGGCGCGGCAAGGGGCTGCATCTTCATGAACCACTGCGCCGAGAGGCGCGGCTCGATGACCGTTTTGCAGCGCTGGCACGTGCCGACGCTCAGTGCGTAGTCCTCGATCTTTTCGAGCAACCCCTGCTCGCGCAGGTCCTGCACGATGGCGGCGCGCGCCTCGAAGCGGTCCATGCCCTGGTAAGGGCCGGCCTCGGCGGTCATGCGCGCTTCCTCGTCGATCACGACGATGCGCGGCAAACGGTGGCGCTCGGCGATCTCGAAGTCATTGGCGTCGTGCGCGGGCGTGACCTTGACAGCGCCGGAGCCGAACTTCGGGTCGACGAACTCATCGGCCACGACAGGGATCACGCGCTTGAGCAGTGGCAGGATGAGGTTGCGGCCCACCGCAGCGCGATAGCGCTCGTCGCCGGGATGAACGGCGACCGCCGTGTCGCCCAGCAGGCTCTCTGGCCGCGTCGTCGCCACCGTGATGTGCCCGGAACCATCTTCAAAGGGATATCGAATATGCCAGAGCTTCCCCGGCCGCTCTTCGTGGACGACTTCCAAATCCGAGACCGCTGTGCCGCAGCGCGGACACCAGTTGACAATGTATTTGCCGCGATAAATTAGCCTCTCGTCGTAGAGCCGCACGAAGACTTCAACGACGGCGCGCGAGTAAGCCGGGTCCATCGTGAAGCGGTCGCGCGTCCAATCGCAGGAGGCGCCCAGGCGCTCCATTTGCCTGCGAATGGTTCCGCCGCTTTCCTCTTTCCATTTCCAGCAACGCTCGACGAATTTCGCGACGCCCATCTCGCGCCGCCGGCGCTGGCCTTCGCGCCGCCACGTGCTCTCGGCCTCGGGGCCGGGTTCGAGATTGGGGAGGGCTTCGCGGCCCAGTTCGCGTTCGACGATCATCTGGGTGGCAATCGAAGCGTGGTCGGAACCGGGAAGCCACAGGACGTTTTCGCCACGCATGCGGTGCCAGCGCATCAGGATGTCGATCTCCGTGTGCTCCAGCATGTGCCCCATGTGGAGCGAACCGGTAATGTTGGGGGGCGGGATCACCAGGCAAAAGCGCGGGCGCGCCGCGCCGTCGGCGGGGCGATAGAGCTTCCTCTCCACCCACTCGCGCGCCCAGCGCGGCTCGATGGTTTCAGGAGAATAGACCTTCGGGATCTCTCGCTGCAAACGTACACACTCCCAGACTTGGTTCGAACTGTTTTGAAATCAAATTACTATAACGGGAGGCTGGATACGAGTCAAACCGTCGGCGGGGCTTGCTGCCCGAGTGTCGAGGCTATTTCTCAAGCTCAGGTCAGGCGAGGTCACTTACGTGTAAGACTTCCGGGCACCGGGAAGTTTCGCGCGAGGCCGTCAATCACCAACACCCAATCCTTGCCGCCGGGCGGCATGAAGGAGCGCCGTTGCATGCAGGTGAGCCAGAGTAAGAGGGGCCGTGCGCAGCGTCGCACTCGCCAGTCCAGCATGAATCCGCTTTTCATTGATGTCCTCGGAGCAGAAAGTTTGGAAGGACGAAGGCCGCAAGCTGTGACGCGAGAATCGGAGAGCGCAGATCCGAAATCCGTCAGGCTTCCGGCGGCGGTTGATTCAGTGCGGTAATGATTTCGTCGGAAAGTTGTTTGACGATTTCGTCGAGCGTTTCCGTGCGCAACGCTGGCGGCGCCATGCGGATGACCACGCTGTGGACAATCCAGTTGATGAGCTCGACATCGAGAGCCTGGTACGGGGCAGCCGCGGTCTCCGCCGGCGATTCCTGGGGAGGTTCCTCTGCCGGGCGCATTTTCTCCGTGGTCGAGATCACGGTCTCCGGGTCGGCAAAGCGCACGTGGCCGGAGGTTGCATCCATCAAGGAATAGCTCTCCAGCGTGGTGGCGGAGACGGGAGGGGCAGGTTCCTCCTCCGTCGCGGGGGGCGGCGTGGGTTCCTCCAGCGCAGGAGGGGGAGCCAAATCGTCCGCCAGAATTGGCTGCGCGAGCTGCACGGGCATGCGGAACATCATCGTGCGCTCGGCGGCGCGTTCGGGTTCAGGCTCGGGCTCGGCGTCGGGCGCGGATTCTTCGATCAGCACCGGCTCCTCAGCCGGCGTCTCCACCGGCGGGGGCGGAGCAGGTTCCTCGAATGCGGCAGGGAACTTCTCCGGCGGTTCTTCCGTCTCTGCTTCCGGTTCTGGAGGAATTGCCGCCTCCAGCCGGGATTCCAGGTCCATCGCTGGCTCCAGCGTCAGAGCCGGAGGTTCCGGGAACAGGGCCGGCGGTTCAGCGGGGGGAGCGATTTCGTCGAGCGAAGTTCCGCCAAACGACATTCCCTCGGGCAAGGCGCTAAACTCCGGGCTCGAGGGACTGGTGGACAGATCAGCTTCCAGGTCCACCGGCTCGGTCACGATGGAAGGCTCCGCAGGTGGAGTCGGGGGAGGTGGTGGCGGTGCGGCTTTTTCCGGCAGAAGATATCGGGTGACGGCAGCCACCAGGTCGTCCTGTGCGAAAGGTTTCTTGATTCTTCCATCGGCGCGCACGCGCTGAGCGCGTCCCTCGTCAAAAGGTTCCTGGTCGCTGAAAATCAGCAGGACGGGAATGTGGACAAGATCGGGCGCACTCTTCACATACTCGCAGACCTCGTACCCGTCCCGGCCCGGCATGGAGACATCCGCGAGAATCAGAGAGGGCTTGACCGCAGCGAGCTTTTTGATCGCGGCCACGCCGTTCGATACCGTGACGACCTCCAGCCCTTCTCCCGTTAGAATACTAGTCGCTCGTCTTTGGTGAGTGGGGCTGTCGTCTGCTACGAGAACCGTCCGCGCCACGCTGCGCCTCCTTAATCTGCATGCGACACCCTGGAGCGTTGAGGAATACCACTTTAGGGTATCGAAGTCAAGGCGCAACCAGTTCGCAT
>CAZTHM010000003.1:0-32779 GCA_964613505.1 uncultured Acidobacteriota bacterium
CCGCAAGGTAGAAGAGGACGGGTACGGTTCCTTCCTTCGGGCCCGCCGCGATTCCCACCAGGACGTACCCCGCGTGCGCGATGGCGGAGTAGGCGAGGAGTCGCTTGACGTTAGTTTGCCGAAGCGCCGCGAGGTTGCCGACGCACACCGTGAGAACGGCGGAGACCCAGATCAACCAGAAGCCGACCGAACCTGCCGAAGCAAACGCTCCGAGAAAAAGACGCAGGAGGATGGCAAACGCGGCGGCCTTCGGGCCCGTCGAGAGGAACGCTGTGACCGGCGCCGGCGCTCCCTGATAGACATCCGGTGTCCAGACGTGGAAGGGGACGGCGGAGACCTTGAAGGCGACTCCGATGAACATCAGAACCAAGGCCACCCAGCCGAACGTCGACCAATGGGAAAGCCCATCGTGGCTTGCCAGGCGTTCGCGCAGCCCCAGAAGATTTGTCGTGCCCGTCAGGCCATAGAAGAATGCGATTCCATAGAGGAAAAATGCGGTGGCGAATGAGCCCAGCAGGAAGTATTTCAGAGCAGCTTCGTTGGCGAGCGCGTCGTGCCGCTTGAAGCCCGCGAGGATATAAGTTGCAAGCGAAGAAATCTCCAGTCCTAGAAAAATCATCATGAGCTCTGTGGAGGCCGCCATGAAACACATTCCGACGGTGGCCATCAAGATCAGCGCATAGAATTCCCCGTGGTGGATATTGTCGCGCTCCAGGTAGTTGAATGAACCCAGCAGCGTTAGAGCAGCAACCAGCAGGAACAACATGGTGAAATAGAGACTGAAGGGATCAGCGGCGACGCTTCCACCGAATGCCAGCCCGGGCGAGTAAGACGTCCGGACCGTCGCGGCGGCGGCCGCAATCACTCCAAAAAGCGAAAACCAGCCCAACAGCGACCTGCGTCCCGCCGGCAAGAAGGCCTCGAAAACCATCACGAGGATCGCAAAGGCGGCGAGAACAATCTCGGGGAGAATCCGAACGAGGTCGCTTGCCTGGAAAGTCATCATCGGGTTTCCTCCCGGGGCCGGGAAGACTCCAGGAATGCGAAGGAAGGTTCGGTGCTTTTAACTCGATGAATGACTTGCGCCACACTTTGGTCAAGCCGCCGTAAGAAGGGCCGAGGATAAACGCCCATCCCGAGGATGACGAGGACGAGGGTTACCAGGATGACTTTCTCGCGCCCCGACAGATCGGGCAGGTTGCGATTCTTCTCGTCAGTGACTTCGCCGAAGAACACGCGCTGATACATCCAGAGCAGGTAAACCGCCGCCAGCACAACTCCGACCGCGGCCAGCGCGGCGTACACGGGGCGCACGTGGAATGCGCCGACGATGATCAGAAACTCCCCCACGAAACCATTGAGCATGGGAAGGCCGAGCGACGAAAGCGCGACGATCATAAAGAAGGCGCTGTAAACCGGAAGCGTTGTAGCGAGGCCGCCGAAATCCTTGATCAGGCGAGTGTGCCGGCGGTCGTACAGCATGCCTACGAGGATAAAGAGCGCGCCGGTCGAGACTCCGTGGTTGCACATCTGGTAGATCGCCCCTTCGATGCCCGCCACTGTGAAGGAGAAGATTCCCAGCACGACGAATCCCAGGTGCGCGACGGAAGAATAGGCGACCAGTTTTTTCATGTCCGGCTGGACCATCGCCACGAGTGACCCGTAAAGAATGCCGATGATGGCGAAGATGCAGATGAACGGCGCGAAGGCTCGTGAAGCCTCGGGGAAGAGGGGCAGGCAGAAGCGCAGCATCCCGTAGGTCCCCATCTTGAGCAGCACGCCGGCCAGGATGACTGAGCCCGCCGTGGGGGCTTCGACGTGCGCGTCGGGCAGCCAGGTGTGAAACGGGAACATCGGGACTTTGATGGCAAATGCCAGGAAGAAAGCAAGGAACAGCCACGTCTGGGCCGACCCGGAAAGAATTTGGACCCCGCCGGCGAGCTGGCGGGTAATGATCTCGAGATCAAACGTGCCCGTGACGTTGTATAGATACAGGATGCCCACCAGCATGAGGGCGGACCCCAGCATCGTGTAAAGAATAAACTTAATCGCTGCGTACACGCGCCGCTCGTGACCCCACACGCCGATGAGGAAATACATGGGGATGAGCATCGCTTCCCAGAAAACAAAAAACAAAAACAGGTTGAGGGAAATGAAGACTCCGATCATGCCGGTTTCCAGGGCGAGGAGGAAGAGGAAGAATTCCTTCACGTGGCGAGTGATGCTGGCCCACGAGGCAAGGATGGCGAGAGGCGTCAGAAAGGCCGTCAGTAGAATGAGCAGAACGCTCAGGCCGTCGATTCCCACGTGGTAGCTGATGGGAGGCGTGTCGATCCACGGACGGTGTTCGACAAACTGCATGCCGGGTTGATCGCCGCTGAAATCCAGAAAGGTTTTTACAGCCAAGAAAAACACGATCAGCGAAACGGCCAGAGCTACCCAACGGATGCGCGTTTCGGCATTACGGCGGAAGAAGGCGATGACGAGCGCACCCGCCAGCGGGAGGAAGGTCAGGAGAGTCAGAGTATGTGTGGCCAACCAGGAATTCATTATAAAAACCGTCCAGCAATTTTTGCTTGGGCGCCGCTGCTATTGCAGCAAAACGTACCCAAGCCAGAGCACCGCGCCGAGCAAAATCCACGCCGCGTAACTACGCAGGTTTCCGGATTGAATTCTCCGCAAAATTCCGCCGGTGCCCGCGGTCAGTTCGGCGCTGCCATTCACCATCAGTCCGTCAATTGCGCCGGAGTCTGCCGCTCGCCAGAGCATGGTCTCGGATCCGCGAGTCAGAGGCCGGACCACGAGCCAGTTATAGATTTCATCGACGTAATACTTGTTGACGAGCACCCGGTACACGCCATCAAAACGCTCGGCCAGGTAAGTGGGCAATCCGGTAGACTTCCAATAGAACCAGCACGCCAGAAGAATGCCCGCGGCCGCAACCAAGACTGAGATTCCCATTACGCCAAGCTCGCCGAGGTGTTCCGTGTGAGGCCGCATCGCCGAGGCTTTCAGAAGGGCCTCCGAAGGGCCGAAGACGGGTTCGAGATAATGGCCAAACCAATCGCTTCCGCCAAGCGCGGCCGGAAGACTTACGTAACCGGCAATCACGGAGAAGAACGCGAGGACCAGGAGAGGGAATGTCATTTTCCGATTGCTCTCGTGGGCGTGATGCTCGACTGCCGGCTCCATTCGGGACGGCCCGTGAAAGGTGAGAAGCAGGGCGCGAAACATATAGAAAGCCGTAAGGCCAGCAGTAATCGTGGCCAGCCAGTAGAGCCAGGGGCCGCCCAGGGGGCCTTCGTAGGCGCCTGCCAGAATCGCGTCCTTGCTGAAGAATCCCGAAAGGAGAGGCACCCCGCTGATGGCCAGGGTCGCCACCAGAAAAGTAATCCAGGTGGTTTTCATGATGCGGCGCAGGCCGCCCATCTTCCGTACATCGAGTTCGCCGCCCAGCGCGTGCATCACACTGCCCGCGGCCAGGAAGAGCAAAGACTTGAAGAACGCGTGCGTCATCAGGTGAAAGATTCCGGCAGAGAACACTCCCACACCGCAGCCCACAAACATGTAACCGAGCTGACTGATCGTGGAATAGGCCAAGATTCGCTTCAGGTCGTTCTGCGTGAGGGCGATGGTGGCGGCGAAGAACGCGGTCAGGCATCCGATCATCGCGACGGCGCCCAGCGCCTCCGGCGCGTGGGAAAAGATGACGTTCGAGCGCGCCACGAGATACACACCGGCGGTTACCATGGTCGCAGCATGGATGAGCGCGCTGACGGGAGTGGGACCTTCCATGGCGTCGGGGAGCCAGACGAAGAGCGGGAGCTGCGCGGATTTTCCCACCGCGCCCAGGAACAAGAGCAGTCCGATCGCGGTCAGAGTGCTTGCCATTTGTCCGGGAGGAAGGTCTGCGACGCGAGCGAAAACGTAGTTGAAATCTGCCGAGCCGAATGTCCAGAAGATGAGCGCCACTGCCAGAGTGAATCCCACGTCGCCGATACGCGTGACAATGAACGCCTTCTTGCCGGCGTCAGAGGCCGACTTCTTGCGGAAATAGAATCCGATCAGCAAATAGGAGCAAAGGCCGACGCCCTCCCAGCCGACGAACATCAAGGGATAATTGGCCGCCGTGACCAGTGTCAGCATCATGAATAGAAACAGATTGAGATAGGCAAAGAAGCGGCAATATCCGCCTTCCTGCTCCATGTAGCCGCGGGAATAGAGGTGGATGAGAAACGAAACCAGGGTGACGGTGACCGTCATCACCAGCGTCAGGCGATCGTAGTAGAGCGCGAAGTCGGCGCGGAATGCTCCTGCCTCGATCCACGTAAAATACTTCCAGATAAAGGGGGCAGGATTGGTGGCAAGCGTTGAATAGACGCAGGCGCAGGCGATGGCAAAGATCGCCGAGAGCCCGGACGAGCCGCAAGCAATCAGTGAAACGACGGGCTGAGGAAAGCGGCGCCCGAAGACGCCGTTGAGCGCGGCGCCGGCAAGCGGTGGAAGCAGGATAAGCAGGAGCAGATATTCCATTGTTCAAGCCGGGCCGGCCGGTTCCGAAAGCCCGCAACACTTCGGCTACAGCTTCATCGAATTCAGGTCGTCAATGCTGAGCGACCCGCGATTGCGCTGGACGGCGATGATGATGGCCAGACCCACCGCGGCTTCGGCGGCCGCCACGACGATGACGAAGAAGACAAATATTTGCCCGTCCAGGTTCCCGAGATAGCGCGCGAACCCGATGAAGGCAAGGTTGACGGCGTTAAGCATCAGCTCGATGCACATGAAGATCGTGATGATGTTTCGCCTCAGGATGAATCCGGCCACTCCCAGCGTGAAGAGAATCATGCTGAGCGCCAGGATGTGAGCCAGAGGAACCATGGTCGAAACCTCAGATTTGTTTCTTCGCCAGGACGACAGCACCCAGCACCGCAACTAGAATCAAGATGGATGTCACTTCAAAAGGCAGCACGTAATTTCGAAACAGCAGCTCACCGATTGCGCGCGGGCCGGCGTCAACGTGTGGCGCGGCGGTTGTCTGATCGGGGGGAAATTGCCGCCAAATTGCGTACAGAACTTCAGCCAGAAATACGACGAGCAAGGGCGCCCCCAGGATCCGTGCCAGACGGCTCCGGTCGGTCGGTTCCTCGCGATGCGCATTCAACAACATGATGACCAAAACAAAGAGCACCATAATCGCGCCGGCATAGACAATCACTTGGACGACGGCAAGGAATTCAGCGCCCAACAGCAAATAAATGGCCGCCAGCGAGCAGAGGACGACGATAAGCGAGAGCGCGCTATAAACCGGCGTCCGTAGAAGCACGACGCTCAGTCCCGCCAGGATGGCTACCGCAGCGAAAATGTAAAACAATGGCACCATAAATTTAAGAGCTGCGCAGCGCCAGAATTAGTCCCGTCGCGAGGACATTCAACAGGCCGACGGGAAGCAGGAATTTCCAGCCGAAAGCCATCAGTTGATCGTAGCGCAAACGCGGTAGCGTTCCGCGGATCCAGATGTAGACAAAAAGAAAACAGAAAACCTTCAGGCAGAACCAGAAAACTGGCAACAGGGCACGCAAAATGGGTGGGCCAAATACCGGGCCCAGCCAGCCGCCAAAAAACATTAGCGTGGCCAGACATGAGACGGTGACGATATTCGCGTATTCGGCCATGAAGAACATTGCGAATTTGAGACTGCTATATTCCGTGTGGAAGCCGCCCACAAGTTCCGATTCTCCTTCGGGGAGATCGAACGGCACGCGGTTGGTTTCGGCAACGGCAGCCGTGAAATAGATCAGGAAGCCGACCGGCTGCTTGAAGACATTCCAGAGCGATTGCTGGCCCTCCACGATTTCCCGCAGGCTGAGGCTGCCGGCGAGCATCACCACGCCCATCAGCCCGAGGCCGAGCGACAATTCATAGCTGATCATCTGGGCGGAGGAACGAAGCCCACCCAGCAGCGGATACTTGCTGTTGGATGACCAGCCCGCCAGCGCCACGCCATAAACGCCCAGCGACGTGACAGCAAGGATAAACAACAACCCTACATTCAGGTCAGTGATCTGGAAACGAATGGTCTCGCCGGCAATGGTGATGGACTCCCCGAAGGGAATCACCGCGATAGAAAGGAGAGCAAGGGTGAAGGCCAGCAACGGAGCCAGCCAGAAAACAATCCGGTCGGCGTCCGATGGAACGAAATCTTCCTTGAAGAAGATCTTCAATCCGTCCGCTACGGGCTGGAGCAAGCCGTGCGGGCCAACCAGGTAGGGCCCCCAGCGCGACTGGATGCGGGCGACGACTTTTCGCTCCAGCCAAACCGCGTAGGCGACCGTAGTCATCAGAACGATGAGGACCACGACGACCTTCGCGAGAATCAGGAGAAGCGAGTACGCCATACTAGAAGGAATGGCCATAGGGTTTCCTGGCTTCGTCCACGGAATTCAGCGCCCAACTGTATCGGCCCAAACTGCCGGAAGTGAACAGCGAGTCACGCGATGAGAACACCAGATCATGCCGCTCGAGTACGGGCGGCAAGCCCCGGGGTCGAGTGCTGACGGCGCGACCGATCAGCAGGCTGGGCAGCGGTATCGTGTAACCGGGGACGAGAGCGATGATTTCACGCAGCACATCGTCGGCCGACTGATAGGGCCACTTCTTCCCGAACAATCGCGCCAGCGCCAGCAGGATTTCCAAATCGCTTCGGGTTCCGGCCTTGCGCATGGTCTTCTTGATGGCCTGCACCTCGCCAAAGGTGTTGGTGACGGTTCCCGCCTTCTCCGCGAAACTCGTCGCCGGAACCACAACGTCGGCGAATTCTGCTGTCTCGGTCAGGAAGAGTTCCGAGACAAACAAGAATTGCAGTCTCTCCAAGTCACTTCGATCCAACTTCAAAGTCTTGACAGGGTTTGATCCAAAGACCAGAAGAGCTTTGATCTCGCCGGAACGAATCCCGTCCAGAATATCTCGGAGATTCCTCCCCGGGCTGGCAGGGATTCCGTCTCCCCAGGCGGATTCGTAGATCTGGCGCACACCTTCATCCGCAACGGACGAATAACCCGGCAGGGTGTTGGGCAGCAGCCCCATGTCAGCGGCGCCTCGGGAATTGACGTAGTCGCCGAGCGCCGCAAAGCGCGTTCGGCCCTGCCAGGAGAGGCCCCAGCGCACCAGCTCGCCGATGGCATCGCCCTGGATCTCGTCGCCGAAGATGATGAGCGTGTCGGATTCCTGCTTTAACTTTTCGCGGAATGCGTTGAGTTCACTTTCACCGCCAACGCACAAGTCGGGTGAGCATTTGGTGCTTCCTGCCAAGACGCGGACGGCTTCACTTTCGCCGCCGGCTTTCACTTTCAAGTAGAGAGACGCCTGGCGGCGAAGCTTGATTTCCAGATTGTTGATGACGTAGAGCCGCGCGCCGTGTTGGCGAACCGCTTGCCGGATCTGGTAGGCGAGCAGAGGATGCTGGTGAGTGGGGTCGTTGCCGATCAAGAGAAGGCTGGAGGCGCGGAAGACGTCCTCGATCGAGGCGTAGCGGTCAGTTGCTCCGGCCTCCGTCAGCGCGCGAACCAGGGAAGAGAAGTCCGCGGTGCGGTGGTGGTCGAGATTGTTGGTCCCGAGAACTGTGCGCGCGAATCGGCCGAGAAGGTAATTCTCTTCGTTAGTGGTTCGATTGGAGCCGATCACGGCCACAGATTGGGGCCCGTGCTGGGCGAGGATCGCTTTCAACTGCTCGACGGTTTGGCTCAGAGCTTGTTCCCACGTGCTCTCTTGCTGCTTTCCGTTGGCCCGGACCAGCGGCGTTGTGAGACGCTGGTTGCTGTTGACAAAATCCCAACCGAAGCGGCCCTTCACGCACAAAAACTCGCCGTTGATACCGGAATGGTCGCGATTATTGGCGCGGATGATTTCGTTGTTGCGAACCGAGAGTGTGGTTTTGCAACCGTCACCGCAGTGGCCACAGATGGTCCCGGTGTAGGTAACTTCCCACGGGCGGGTCTTGTAGCGGTAGGTTCCGCTGGTCAGCGCGCCGACGGGGCAGATATCAATACAGGCCCCGCACTCTTCACACTCCAGATGATCTTCGCGATTGGGAATGATTTCACTGTGCGCGCCGCGGAAACCGATTCCGTAGGCGTTCACGTCCATGCCTTCGTCGCAGACGCGAATACAGCGGTAGCAGAGGATGCAACGCGGCCGGTCGTAGAAGACCAGGCTGGAGAATTTCTTTTCTTCCTCGTGGAGCTTGCTTTCCAGGAAGCGCGATTCGGCGGCGCCGTAACGGAAGACGGCATCCTGGAGTTCGCACTCACCGCCTTTGTCACAGACCGGGCAGTCGAGTGGGTGATTGGTAAGCACGAACTCGAGCATGGCCTTTCGGCCGTTCACCACATCGGGAGTAGCCGTGTGGACGACCATGCCGTTGCTTACAACCGTCGTACATGCGGTCTGCAATTTGGGCATCTTCTCGATGGCGACCACGCACATCCGGCAGGCGCCCTGCAGTGTAAGCCCGGGGTAATAACAGAACGAAGGGACCTCAATCCCGATCTGCTTTGCCGCTTCGATCAGAAGCGTGCCGGCAGGAACCGTGACAGGTTTAGTGTCGATCGTTAGTGTGACCGGGTCGGCCATATTCTTGCAATACGGAATCGCTAACTCACTGTGACAGCCCTGTTCTCGTAGGGACAAATGCCCAGCTTCAAATGCTCCTCGAACTCGTGTCGAAACTTTTTCAGAATACTGATCGTCGGCATGGCGGCGGCGTCGCCCAAAGGGCAGAGAGTTTTGCCCAATATGTTGTAAGAAACGTCGAGCGCGGTGTCGGGGTCCTCGGGAAGTCCCCCTCCTCCGTGGAAGCGTTCCAGAAGGGTCTTCAGCCACGCCGTTCCTTCGCGGCAGGGAATACACCACCCGCAGGACTCGTGAGCGTAGAACTTCATGATGCGCCAGGCGGCCTTCACCATGCAGGTGTCCTCGTCGAGAACGACGACCCCGCCCGAGCCCAGCATCGAGCCGATTTTCGCCAGCGAGTCGAAGTCCATCGGAACATCGACTTCATCTGCCGTGAGCACAGGACACGACGAACCGCCGGGAATCACGCACTTGAGTTTCTTGCCGTGCCACACGCCGCCGCCCACTTCATCGATCATGCGGCGCAAGGGGAATCCCATCGGCAGCTCATAAATCCCGGGCCGCTCGATGTGGCCGCTCAGAGCGAAAAGGCGCGTGCCGCCATTGTTGAGTGTGCCGAGCTTCGCGTACCACTCGCCGCCCTGGAGAATAATATGTGAGACGTTCGAAAGCGTCTCCACATTGTTGACGATGGTCGGGCAGCCGTACAGTCCAACCACCGCCGGGAAGGGGGGCTTGACCCGCGGATAGCCGCGCAGTCCCTCCAGCGAATTGAGGAGCGCGGTCTCCTCGCCGCACTCGTACGCGCCGGCGCCGGTGTGGGTGCAGAGGTCGAAGTCAAAACCTGACCCGAGAATATTCTTGCCCAGGTAGCCGCGCGAGTAGGCCTCCTCGATGGCGCGGTCAACGATTTCCATCAGGTAGCGGTATTCGCCCCGAACGTAGATGTATCCCTGGTGGGACTGGATCGCGTATCCGGCGATGATGATGCCTTCGATCAATTGGTGCGGATCGTATTCCATCAGCACGCGGTCTTTGCAGGTGCCCGGCTCGCTTTCGTCGGCGTTGCAGACGACGTATTTTGGTTTATTGGTCTGCTTGGGGACGAAGCTCCACTTCATCCCGGCATTGAAACCGGCGCCGCCGCGCCCGCGCAGGCCGGATTTCTTCACCTCGTTGATGACAATGTCAGGCTTCATGGCGAGGGCCTTTTTCAGGCCTTGATAGCCCTCGTGCGCGAGGTACACGTCGATGGAAGCGGCATTCGGGATTCCGAATCGCGAGGTGAGGACTTTCATCTCCAGCGGGCTGCCTTTCATCGGATTGGAATAATCGGCCATATGGTCAAAGTGATGAGTGACGAGTGACGAGTGACGAGAAAAAGCACTCGGCAGTCCGTCGTTTCCATTGATGAGTCGAACGGCTCGACGCCATTCGAACTGGCTCACGACTCTTGACTCTCAACTCTTGACTCCCCGTCCGCTCGCCCCTTGCCACTTGTCACTTGTCACTGTTCTTCAGCGTCGCAATCAGTGCGTCGATCTTCTCGGGCGTCAGGTTTTCGTAGTACTCGTAATTCACCTGCATCGCGGGCGCGCCGCAGCAGGCGCCCAGGCACTCAACCTCTTCCAGCGAGAACAGTCCGTCAGGGGTTGTCTGCTTGTGCCCGATGCCAAGTTGCTTTGAGCAGTGGTCAAGGATCTCCTCTCCGCCGCGCAACATGCAGGAGATATTGGTGCACACCTGGAAGTTGTACTTCCCGATCGGCCGGCGGTGGAGCATCGAATAGTATGAGATATCTTCAATCACTTCGATGGGCCGTACGCCGACGCGCCGCGCAACCTCCTCAATGACTTCGTCGCTGACGCAGCCGACTTCGTCCTGCGCAAAGAGCAGCAGGGGCACGATCGCCGAGCGCTTCAGGGGATAACGCGCGATGACGCGGTCGAATTTCTCGATCAGTGCGCTCGACAGCATGGAAAATCCACAATCGAAAAGACAAAAGCGAAAAGCGAAAAGCGAAAAGCGAAAAGCGAAAAAAGAAACTTCCTGGCTCCGCCGGTCAGCGATCGATTTCGCCCAGCACCGTATCGAGGCTGGCGATGCAGGCGATCGTGTCGGCAAGCAGCCGGCCTTCGACCATCTTGATCAAGGACTGCAAATTGGCAAACGACGGCGCGCGCACGTGGCAACGCCACGGCTTGGGCGAGCCGTCGCTCACGATGTAGAAACCGATCTCGCCGCGCGGCGATTCGATGGTCTGATAAACCTCGCCCACGGGCGGATGAAAACCCTCGGTCACCAGCTTGAAATGGTAAATCAGCGCCTCGATAGAAGTCTTCATGCTTTCGCGGTCGGGCAGGACGATGTGCGGCGCGTTGGCCTTGATGGGGCCTTCCGGGAGGCCGTCCATGGCCTGGCGAACGATCTTGAGCGACTCGCGCATCTCGTCCACGCGCACCAGGTAACGGGCATATACGTCGCCTTCGGTGCGCGTCGGGACATTGAACTCGAACTTATCGTAGCTCGAATAGGGCTGCGCTTTTCGGATGTCCCAATTGACTCCGGAAGCGCGCAGTGACGGCCCGGAGAGGCCCAGCGCGACGGCGTCCGCGCCGGAAATCTGTCCGATGCCCACCGTGCGGCGCAGCCAGATAGGGTTCTTGGTCAGAAGGGTCTCATACTCCTCGATGCGCGCAGGGAACGTCTTCGTGAACTTCTCGACGCGCTGTAACCATCCAAGCGGCGGCTCGAGGGCAAGCCCGCCGACGCGGAAGTAGCTGGTCATCATCCGCTGGCCGGAGACGTGTTCGAAGATGCGGAGAATGTCTTCGCGCTCGCGGAAGCAATAGAGGAAGACCGACATCGCTCCCAGTTCGATGGCGTGCGTGCCCAGCCAAACCAGGTGGCTTTGGATGCGCGTAAGCTCCGTCAACAAGACGCGAATCCACTGGGCGCGCGGCGGCGCTTCCAGGTTTAGAAGTTTTTCGAGGGCGAGGCAATATCCCAGGTTGTTGGAAAGCGGCGCCAGGTAGTCCATCCGGTCGGTAAGCGTGATCCCCTGGGAGTAGGTGAGCGCCTCGAAGGACTTCTCAAAACCGGTGTGCAGGTAGCCGATGTCAAAGAGGGCGCGCACGACGGTTTCGCCCTCCAGTTCCAGCACCAGGCGGAGCACCCCGTGGGTCGAGGGGTGCTGAGGTCCCAAGCTGAGGATGACCCTCTCTTCCTGTCCCGGAATTCTCTCCAGCGTGATTGGCATCTAACGGTATCCCGTGGTTGGATAGTCTTTGCGCAAGGGGTGGCCTTCCCAATCCTCCGGCATCATGATCCGGCGCAAGAAAGGATGGCCCTCGAAATGGATTCCAAACAGGTCAAAGACCTCGCGCTCGAAGGCATTCGCCGCCGGCCAGACTGGAACCACGGAATGGATTCTAGGATCGTTGCCGGGAAGGCGGACTTTCAAGCGCAGTCGGCGGCCATGTTCGATGGAGTAGAGGTGGTAGACGGCTTCGAAGCGCGGCTCAAGGGGATAATTGTCCACCGCTGTGACGCTGGAGAGGTATTTGAAGCTCAACGGGGGCGCGTCGCGCAGGAATTCGCAGACGCTCCGTAAACGAGCCTTGCGAATGTAGAGGGTAATCTCCCCACGGAACTCCCGCGCGTCTTCAACTGCCTCGGCGTCAAACTCTCGGAGTTTCTGGAGGGCAAGGCTTGTGTCGAGCGAGTCGGTCATGACGATGGTTCGGATGCCGATCGAGGCCGGGGGCGCTTGCTGCCGGCGGAAGCATGGCACGCAGTTAAGGCAACCGCTACTTGCCGGTCGCGGTCAAAGTAACCCGCGACCGGGATTTCAATCCTGGGGGGCCAGGATGAAGCCAGCCATGTTCTGGCGAAATGGTGAAGACGGAGTATGCTCTAGTGCCGTTCCAACTATCTGAGGCCAGCCATCCGAATCACAAGGTCACGTCAGAGCAGCCCCGAGTCCACGTCATGATTTGTCGCAACAAGTTGGACCGGCACTAGCGACTCCAGTCCAGCGCGCCCTTCTTCCAAATATAGACGTATCCCGCCAGCAAGATGACAATATACAGTGCCATCTCGATGAAGCCGAACCACTTAAGGCTTCGGGCCACCACCGCCCAGGGAAATAGAAATGCGATTTCGACATCGAAAAGGATGAACAGCATTCCTACTAAATAGAAGCTGACCGAGAAGCGTTCGCGGGCGTTTCCCACCGCGGGGATTCCGCACTCGTAAGGCGCCAATTTCACCCGGGAGGGCCGCTTGACTCCCACCCAGGCCGACGCCCCCAGCATCGCCGCGGCAAGGGCGACCACGACCAGGGAATGGATCAGGATGGGGAGATAATCTCCCAACATTTCAATCTCTTACGGACTTCCCTCGCGATTTCCAAAGTAGTGACTATACGAAGCCGGAAAGAAAAGTGTCAAGTTTTTTCTTGCCTGACGGGTGCGATGCCGCTAACATGCGCTGAAAGAAGGCGAAGCGAATTAGAGTGAGCTGGGGCATGTACTGATGGTGACGGGCTTCAACACTGACATCAAACACAACGGCGTCGTATTTCACATTCAAACGGAGCCTCGGAAGGAGGGCGGAGTCGAAACCACCGTGTATGTGCGCGGAGCGGTCATTCATTCGCAAAAGACTTCCCACCTGGATTTCACCAAGTCGCCGGAATACACCGATGAAAAGATGAAGAAAATCCTCGAAGACCAACATCGCCAGATCATCGCCCGCATCCGCGGCGGTGAAATCCATCCCTCTGTTCCTGCCGCTCCCCGTCCTTAACGTGGAGAGTCAATTTTGATCACCATCCATCTGAACGGTGAGCCGCGGGAAGTGCCTGACGGCCTGAGCGTGGCGTCTTTGCTCGAGTGGCTAAAGTTTCCCGCCGACCGGGTTGCCGTCGAGCGCAACCGTGAGATCGTGCCTCGCAGCCGGTGGGGTGAGACGCCTCTGGCAGCGGGTGACCGGTTGGAAGTGGTACACTTTGTGGGCGGCGGGTTGCCGGATCGGATCGCCAGCATTTCGCGGCAAGGTTGATAGCTCGCTCGTTACATCGTTCATGAATCCCAGCATACCGAGTTCTCCCGCTCTGGTTTTCGTCACCCTGCTCATCAAGCTTGGCGTCATCGCCTCGCTGGCCAGCATCATTGCGCGCTTCGGCCACTTCAAACGCCTGATCTTCATCGAGCAGCGAGGTCCGAAGCAGAAGTTGCTGTTCGCGGCCTACCTCGGTGTGCCCTTCATGCTCGGGGTGCTGACTCGTCTTTTGGCGCGGTATCCGGGGATCGATCTTAGCTTGGAGATCACGGTCCTGGCGGGGTTATTGGGAGGGACGATCGCGGGCCTGGTGGTCGGCATGATGACCAGCCTGCCCGCAGTGCTTATCCGGCACGAAATTCTCGCCGCGCCGCTAGCGGTTCTCTACGCGGTGGTGGCGGGCTCGGCGCGCTGGGTCTGCCCCGACAAGGAAGAGGTCTGGAAGTTCTCGCCGTTCATCGACCTCAGCCTCTATCGCTCCATCAAACGGCGCTTTCAGCACCCCGCCATGGATTGGCAGGTGTTGTTCTTCCTCATCTGCGTGATTCTGGAAATTTCCCGGATCACAATTGGACGGATGGCCCCCGGCAAGCTTTTCTACCTGGATTCGCCGAATCCCTGGACGAAAGTGCTGATTGTCCTGGGCACCGTGATTGGTGTTGGCCTGGTGGTCCGTATCTGGAACAACACGCGCATCGAGCGCAAACTCGAGGAGCAAGAGCTCTTGCTGATGCGCGCCCGCGTGGACGCCCTCATCAGCCAGATCAACCCGCATTTCCTGTTCAATACCTTGAACACCGTGTCATCGCTCGTCCGCTTCGACCCCGACACGGCGCGCACCGTGGTCCTGAAACTTTCCAATATTCTCCGCCGGCGGCTCAAGACGCAGGTCCATTTCCTGCCGCTCAAGCAGGAACTGGATTTCATTGACGACTACCTGGATATCGAAGTCGTCAGATTCGGACGGGAGAAGCTCCAGATCCGCAAGGAGATAGATCCCAACACGCTCGACATGGTGGTTCCCAGCATGATTCTTCAGCCCTTGGTCGAGAATGCCATTCGTCACGGAATCGGCCCCAAAATTGAGGGGGGAACCATCACCTTGCGCGCCCGGCGCTCGAGTGGGCGGCTGGCCGTCGAGGTTATTGACGACGGGTTGGGCATCTCGGATGAGCGGCGCCCTGAGGTTTTTGAATCCGGAATTGGCATCCGAAACGTACACGAGCGGCTGAAAGTGCTCTACGGTCAGGAGTTCTCATTCCGGATTGAGAGCCAGCTCGGGAAGGGAACGGCGATTCGTCTCGAATTCCCCGAAGTGGCGACCTCCGAGAAACCCGCCCCGGCCGAGCCGGCGTCCGTCGAACGATGAATCTGGTTTCCATCCTTCCAACTGGACAAGAGCAGAACGCTTGGAGGCAGCCGGTTACCCTACCGTCTTCGCACATTCATCCGTCTTAACGACACCGGCTGTGTTAGTATTTTTTGGTCGTTTTGGGGTTCAGGGTTCAGTTTCAGTTACCCCGTGGCAACGAGCTGAAGGGAGCGACGATCCAGTATGGCGAAGAAGAAGCGCGAGCGGGCAAAGCGTCCTCCGCGGTCGATGAGCATGATTGAGCCACGATTGCGCGACATCTACATGGGTTTCTACAAGGAAAGCTACTTCAAGCCCAGCTCGCTGGATCTGAAGACCAAGGAGTTGATTGCCATTGGTTGCTCGCTCATCGCCAAATGCGAAGGTTGCATTGAGGGGCATATCAAGAAGGCCCTCGAAATCGGCGCGACCAAGGAAGAAATCAGTGACGCAATCGTCGTGGCCATCGGGATTGCCGCGGCAAGCGTCATCGACCAGTCGGACAAAGCTGCCATCAAGCTGGACATTCACCACTTTGAATAGCCGGGCCATAAGCGCGCCCTGGTGTCATCCGGGGTAGGGGCGTGTGCCCCATCCCCCGAGTACCGTGCGGGCTTGACGGATCGCGGACCGGCCACTCTGGGGGAGCGGCACGCGTGGATTATCGGGTGATTGCCAACTTGTTCCTGCTGCTTTTCTTGGGAGTGGCGGACAATCAGATGATCGCCGCGCTTCTCCCCTCCCTGGTTCATTCGCTAAACATCAGCGTGGGAACGGCGGGATTACTGGTGACGGTTTATTCCCTCGCCGCCGCGCTGGCTGCTTTTGTTTCCGGTTCACTTTCCGACCATTACGGCCGACGTAAGTTTCTCCTGGCTGGCGTCCTGGTTTTCGCCCTCGCCTCCTGGCTGTCGTCCCAAAGTCAGAACTATCTGGAACTGGTTTTGTCGAGAGCCCTGACGGGGCTGGGAGCCGGGACGATCTCCACGTGTTCGATCGCGTTTGCGGGGGACTGGTTCCCCTATGCTGTTCGGGGCAGGGCAATCGGCTTGATCTCGACCGCCTATTTTGCCGCCCCCATTCTCGGAGTACCGCTGGCCACCCAGATTGCCGACCGCTACGGCTGGAGGCACACGTTCCTCTTTTTTGGCCTGCTGGCGTTCGTGGTGGCCGGCAGTTCACTCACCCTCCCGAACGAACAACTCGACCCCCACCGCTCGTCGGAAAAGCTCCGCACCACGGTTCGCGCTTTTCGTTCTTTCCTGGCTCGTCGCGACACGGCAGCGGCTCTGGGGATTGCCTTTCTCGTTTCGGGCGGCTTGGTGGGCTTCTTGACCTACATCGGGCAATGGCTGAACACGCATTTTGACATTCCCACGCGCACAATTGGATGGGTCTTTATGTTGGGGGGCCTCGTGGCGGTAGGCGCCGCTCCGCTGGGCGGAAACCTCTCGGACCGGCTGGGCAAGCGGCCGGTTTCCATAGCGAGTAACGTCATTTTGGCAGTCTCGATTGCGTGTATCCCGTTCCTCCACTGGGGGTTGTGGCTACTTCTGGCTTTTGCTGGAACCAGTCTGGGGGCGGCGTTCCGCCAGGGGCCACTTACGGCGCTCATGACCGAAATGGTCCCAGGGGCGCAGCGCGGCTCGTTCATCGCCCTGCGTAACATCGCCTCGCAGTTGGGGATTGGCGCAGTGGCCCTTGCAGGCGGACTCCTCTACCAGCAGCACGGTTATGTGGCGGTTACCACGCTCTGCGCGGCGATGACGGTCGCCGTGGCGGTTCTGCTGGCTACACACATCGTGGAACCGCAGCCCATCAGCGAACGGGCTTGACTGGGGGAGGCTTCCACCTTCGTGCAATTTGGGTAAGGAGACCAGGACTTGCCGCTAAGCCCAAAGATCAAGCGGATTGCCAAGCGCTGGATCATCATCATCGGCGTGCTAGTAATCGGCTTTTTTGTCGGTTTTGTTCCCTGGTTTTTTACCCATATCATCACCCGCGGCCGGTTTCACTACCCTGACCCCAATGACGGTAAGTCGCCTGTTTCCTATGGACTGAATTCAATCTGGGTCGAGTTTCTCGCTGCCGACGGGATTCCGCTCAAGGGGTGGTATGTTCCTGCCGCCGGCGAAGCTCGCGGTACGATGATCCTCTGCCACGGCCTCAACCGGACGCGGATCGAGATGTTGCCCAAAGCCGCGTTTGCCCGCGAGCTCGGCTATAACGCTCTATTATTCGATCTTCGCCACCATGGCCAAAGCGGCGGCAGCATCACGACATTGGGCTTCCAGGAGCGCCTGGACGTTCTGGGAGCGGTCCGTTACGTAAGAGGAGAGCAGAAGGCCGCGCGGCCGGTCGTCGCGTGGGGAGTCTCCATGGGCGCGGCGGCGTCGCTGATGGCCGCGGCGGATTCGCCGGAGATAGATGGGGTCATTTCCGACAGTACTTTCCTTTCGTTGGAGGATACCGCCAGTCATCACTTGAAACTATTCCTTCCCCTGCCAGCGTTCCCGATCGCGTATGAGGTGATCCATTGGACGGCTTGGCGAGGCGGCTTCCGACCCCCGGATCTGGACTTGGGAAAGGCCGTTGACCGGATTGGAATTCGGCCGATCCTGTTTGTCGGTGTCGAGGGTGACCGCCGCATGCCGCCCGAGATCGCCCGGGCGCTTTTCGCTCGATCCAAGAGCCCCGGCAAACAACTCCTCATCCTTCCTGGAACACGCCACGGCGAAGGGTTTAATCAGGCGAGGGAGCAATATCAGAAAGCCGTGCGGGAGTTTCTAGGACGGATTCCGGGAGGGAAGTGAAGCTAGCTGGACGATCGGCTGGTGCCGCAAGGGGAGAAGCCTACCCGGTGCCGCCAGGACCCGTCCAATAGGAATGGAATTCGGTGTGGAACAGCCCTCGTCTCATTTCAGAAACGACAAAAGGAGACTAAGAATGAGAATCCGATTGCTTGCTCCCTGGGCGTCGCTCGTGTTCGCAGCCACCGCGCTTGCGCAGCAACCCAAACCCATGATTGTCGCCGAAGGCGGCGGCGTGGATGACTACGGATCCACGCGCGTGCTCTATTGGAACACCAAGACCGATTCCTCCGCCGGGCAGTTTGCCATCAATTACGGCCGCCCGGGATGGAAGAAGGAATACGAAGATTCCGCCAAATTCGATGCCATGACTAAAGGGAAAGTGTGGCGAATGGGCAGCAACTTCTGGACAAGCCTGGACACTGGTTTGCCCCTGAAGATCGCGGGGAAGAGTGTGGCCCCCGGATATTATTACCTGGGCTTGCAGCGCTCGCCGGATGGCGCCACGTGGAGCCTGGCTTTCATTGACCCCGCCAAGGTCCGCAGCGCTCACACCGATGCGTTTGAAATCCAGAAGACTAAAGTCGAATTCATGGCTCCGATGACCATCGCCAAGGCCGAGGGCGTAGTCCCGAAGCTTACGATCACCCTTTCGTACGCCAAGCAGACTCCCCGGAAGGCCACGCTGAAAGTGGCGTGGGGAAACCTGGCCCTGACCGCGCCCATTGAAGCCACGGTTCCCGAGTAGCCGGGAGGCGCGAAGGCCGGCCAAGGCGAGCCGAAAAAAGGGATGCTGATCGTAGCGGCGAGTTTACCTTGTCCGTCAGATGACGGACGGCGTAAAGCCGCCTCTACGTCAATCCGAGACACTTTCGAAAAAGGGCTTGACTTGGAGAGTGGAATGCAGTAGCCTACTTGTTAGGCTAAAAAGCGGGGAGGGGACGGAAAGGGAAGTGCGGACATGATGTCCGCCGGTGTCCGACAAAATGACCTCCGAGTCGCGGCAATCGCAAGGATTCGAAAGTTCACCAAGATTCATTCGACATCTCGGAACGGGGCCTGGTACGCTGATCACACCCGCGCCAAATGCGGCTTCCGGGTGGTGATTGCACTGAAAAGAAATCTGCGTGCAAAATTGGCGTCCCTGTAATGCCATGAAAATGAATGCCTTCCTGAAGCGAAAGAAAAAACAAACCCATGAGTCGCCTTTCTTTCGAAGGGGGGGACCGAAACCGACGACACTTCCTTGGAATAGAGGAGACGCTCGGACCATGCAGAACGTGAGAAAAGCCGCCAGTGGGTTAATTCTCGCCGTCATCCTGGCCGGCGCAGGCGCGAGCGCCCATGGGGCATGGCATCTTCTGGGCCCGCAGGCGGCGCCCGCCAAGGCCGCCGGGAACGAGATCAACAAGGAGCGGATGCTCGAGAATATCCGTGTCCTATCCTCGGACGAATTCGAAGGCCGGGCTCCCGGAACGAAGGGCGAAGAGCTGACCATGAGCTTCCTTGAGGCCCAGTTCAAGAAGCTTGGCCTGACGCCCGGCAACCCGGATGGAACCTACTTCCAGAAAGTCCCCATGGTTGGGATCGCGGCCGACCCGAATATGCAACTGGTTCTAACCCCCTCCGGGGCGGGGAATCCGATAACCTTGAAATTTGGCGACGAGTTCGTGGCGGAGACCAAGCACGCCGAGCCGCAGGTCAGTATGGATGCAGAGGTGGTCTTCGTCGGCTATGGCGTCGTGGCGCCGGAGTATCACTGGGACGACTACAAGGGCGTCGACGTGAAGGGCAAGTTTCTGGTGATGCTCGTCAATGACCCGCCCGTCCCCGACCCGCGCGACCCTGCGAAGCTGGACGAGAAGACATTCAAGGGCAGGGCCATGACGTATTACGGCCGCTGGACGTACAAGTATGAGATTGCGGCGGTGAAGCACGCAGCCGGCTGCCTGATCGTTCATGAGACGGGCCCGGCGGGATATCCCTGGGAAGTTGTGAAGGGCGGCCATTCGGGCGAAGAATTCAGCCTGCTGACGGCGGACCGCGGCGCGTCCCGCAGCGCCGTCGATGCCTGGATTACTCTGGATAAAGCGCGCGCTCTCTTCGCCGCGGCGGGAGAGGATTTTGACGCGCTGAAGACAGCAGCAGCCCGCCGCGACTTCAAGCCCGTTCCACTGGGTTTCAGGGCATCGTTGACGATTAACAACAAGATTCGCACGATTGAATCGAACAACGCCGTCGCGAAGGTCGAAGGCAGGGATCCGAAGTTGCGGAATCAATACGTGATTTACACCGCGCACTGGGACCACTTCGGGATCGGCGCGCCGGTCAACGGCGGCAAGATTTATCACGGCGCCGCCGACAACGCTTCGGGGGTCGCGGGAATGCTGGAAATCGCCGCGGCGTTCAAGAAGGCTCAGCCCGCGCCGCGCCGCTCGATTCTCTTCGTCTTTGTCACCGCCGAAGAGCAGGGGCTGCTGGGCTCGGAGTACTATGCTGCGCACCCGCTCTATCCGCTGGCGAAGGCCGCGGCCAACATCAACATCGACAAGCTCAACACACTTGGCCGGACGAAGGACTTTGTGGTGGTCGGGCTTGGAATGTCAACTCTCGATGACCTGGTCACGACAGTGGCTACGGAGCAGGGACGCGTGGTCACGCCGGACGCTGAGCCGGAAAAGGGTTTTTACTACCGCTCGGACCATTTCAATTTCGCCAAGCAGGGCGTGCCCTCCCTGCACACCGACGGCGGGATTGAATTCCTCGGCAAACCCCAAGGCTGGGGCTTGGAGATGCGGAAACAGTGGACAACCCAGGACTACCACAAGCCTTCCGATCAGATAAAATCCTACTGGGATCTTTCCGGCGCGGTCGAAGACCTGCGGCTCCTGTTCGAGGTCGGCAACCGCGTCGCGAACGCATCGGCTGTTCCGGCCTGGAAGCCGGGCAGCGAATTCAAGGCGAAGCAGGACTCGATGTTAAGGGCAGAGTTGGGTGACAAGTGACGAGTAACTTTATTAAATGATGAATTCTGAATTATGAATTATGAACTACAACTACTTTACTCACTTCTGGTTCCTGGCTCCTGAATCCTCTATCGACGGAGGTTGCCATGTCCACTGAATCTCAAACTGGCATTTTCGCAATGACCCCGTATGCCAAGCTCCTCCAGCGCGTGTTGTTTTTCCTGGCGGCGCTCGTGGTGGTCCGGTTCGTCCTGGAAGTAACAGGTACGCCGGAGTCGGTCACGCGCTTCCTCTCCAGCACGGCCGGAGTCTTTCTGGCGGCAATTTACGTGGCGGCCATCGCGCCGTTGCGCGGCGGCATGCAGAAATTCCGGCAGCTTCTGCTGCCCGCCCTGCTGCTTTCGGCATGGACGGTCGGCTGGGTTATCTTCGCCACGATTGTGACCGCGGTGTTTCGCCTGGAGCGGAGTCATTTCGCCGCTAAGGAAGATTACGGCAATTGGGGTCAACTGGGGCGGCACGTTGTTGACCACGTCGTCGAAATCGGCGTCTTCTTCGTCGTGGTGTTGATCATCATGGCAATCGTCCACACGCTGTGGCGGTGGCCGGTAACGGTCGGGCCGGGAGCCTTGCTGGGCGTCCTGGTCATCATGCGCTACTGGGTCGAGGCCATGGGCGCGCCGCCCGCCAACGCTGCGGCGTGGAGTTCAACCATCGGCGTGATAGTGAGCGCAGTCTATTTGGGCGCCCAGGGAGCGCCAATGGGCTTGCGGACGGCGCGGCAACTGCTCGTGCCCTCTCTCGTGATGTCGTTTGCCTGGCGCCTTTGGATTCTCCTGGCCACGCTGCTCAGCGCCCTGGTCCCGTTCTACAAGACACACTTCTTTGATCCCGAGGGTGGAGCAGTTGCCTACCGCCTGGCGCGGTTTGTGGCCGGCGGGGTCATTGTCGAGGGTTTGATCGTGGGGCTGATCGTTTGGGGAATTGCCGTGTGGATTTCCCGTGCCACGCGAACCGCGCCGGCCTGAACGTGGACGGGAGGTTGAAATCCCGGCACGGAGATTTCCGCATCAGTGGTTGTGGAGAACTCGCTCGTAGAGCTTTTCGTAGAGCGGGATAATTTTGGAAGCGCAGAACTGTGACAGGGCTCGGCGGCGCGCCGCGTTCGACATTTCTTTGTGACGCTCGGGGTCAGTGAGGATTTCGAGCGCGCGCGCGGCCATGGTCTGAACATCGCGCGGCTCGACCAAATATCCTTCCACGCCATCGGTGACAACTTCCGGCACGCCGCCGACGCGCGAGCAGACCGCGGGAACGCCACACGCCATGCCCTCCAGAGCCGCCAAGCCAAAGGATTCGAGGTCGCTCGGCAACAGCATCACATCCGCGAGACAAAGGAGGTCCTGCACCTGGTTCTGCTTACCCATGAAGATGACATCATTGGCGAGACCCTTCTGGCGGACTAACCATTCGGCGGTCGTGCGCTCCGGGCCGTCACCGATCATGAGGAGCTTGGCGGCGATCTCGCGGCGGACAATTTCGAAGATCCCAACCACATCGGGAATGCGCTTGACCGGCCGGAAGTTGGAAAGGTGAACCAGGATCTTCTCCCCGCCCGGAGCGATTTCGCTGCGCCGCGGGTGTGCTTCCACCGGCTGGAAGACGTCGCAGTTGACGAAATTGGGAATGACCTCGACGGGGCGCTGGACGTCGAATTCTTTCAGCGTCACCTGACGGAGGTAGTGGGAGATGGCGGTGACCGCATCGCTCTGCTCGATCGAGAATCGAGTGATGGGGAGGTAAGAGCGGTCCATCCCCACCAGCGTGATGTCGGTGCCGTGAAGGGTGGTAACGAAGGGCAGCTTGCGCGGGGCGAGCATCGCTCGCGCCAGGTAAGCGCTGACGGAATGCGGGATGGCGTAGTGGACGTGCAGCAGGTCGAGCGACTCGTTCATGGCCACGTTGGCCATCTGAGTGGCGAGCGCCAGGGCGTAAGGCGGATGGTCGAAGAGGGGATAGTTCAGCATTTCCACTTCATGAAAGTGCAGGCGCTCGGAAGCCTCGGTCATGCGCACCGGCACCGCGTAGCTGATGAAGTGGATCTCGTGGCCGCGCGCCGCAAGCTCCAGCCCCAGCTCCGTGGCGACGACCCCGCTGCCGCCGTAGGTAGGATAACAAGTGATGCCGATCTTCATGTGCGTCGTGGATTTCCGGCCGCTGCCTGCAACGGACTAGGAGGGAGGAGGCGACTGCTTCTTCTCTTTCTCCGCTTTCCCATCTTTGGCTTGGCCCCCGCTCGAGAGCACGATTATCTCTGAAACTGTCCGGCGATCTTCTTTCTGATCGTAGTAGACGATGATGGTGGTTCCGGGCGCCAGGTCTTGAACCTTGATTCTTTCCCCACTTGCCGTGGAGACCGGGACATTCTTCTTGATGGGAAAGAACTCGGTGGCGCTGCCCTCGACGGTGTCCACTTTGAGCAGATTGCGCTTCAAGTCCACGCTTTGGACCTTACCGCTGAATGCCTGATGGCGTGACCCGCCGGCGATCTTCCCCAACACGGGGACGCGAGTCCGGCGCTCATCCTGCGCGGAAATTGCCACTGCAGTGGTGAGAATCAGCAGTCCGATGATCAGGACTCTCAGAGTGAGCCGATACCAGGCTCGGTTGTCGGGAGGCAGGCTCGCGACCCGACGGCAGGAAGTCGAACGGGCATCTTGCAGGCCGGTATGGGGATCGGAAATCCTGCTCACCTCGGGTGCATCCTCGCGCCAGCCCATAGTAGGAAGGATATCAGTGGGTGTCAAGCGCTTCACCCCAGTTGGCGCGGGGCCGGGGAACAACATACAACTTAAGGTATTGCCCTCCGGCCGGCGATCTGAGCGTGCGGCCTCTAATCGACCTCTGGGAAGCCGTTCCCGTTTCCACCTTCCCGGCTTTCCGCGTCCTTGTACATATAGCGGACCGACGACTTCATGATGAGCAGATTGGGTTCGTTGGCTCGATGGACCTTGATGCAGGTCTTGTCGTACCACTCGATCACGCCTCGGACGGTCTCTCCGGCATCGAGCACCACCACCATGGGAGTCCGCGACTGCATCTGCTTGAGGTAGTAGAAATTCTCGGCGTTCGTCTGCTCGGGGGGAGTGGGCTTCTTCCGTTGCATGCGTCCCCCCATCTGATCCTGGATTTCAGAGAGTGTAGGTCGAATAAGTTTGCGATTCACGGTTTCATGCTCCTTGCGCCCCTTCGCACGGGGCCAGAGGTTCAAGCCCCAGCCGATGAAAACTCACTTCCGAAGCGCCCCACCTTGAGATGCAGTTTCAGGCGCCACGGTCTTACCCCTGTCGATAGAAGCCGGGCACAGATGTTGGTTGCTACTGGAACTGAGTCTAGCACACGCCTCCACCTGCCGCAATGCCATTTGAAATCGAGGACATACCCCAAAGCGCCTCCTCCCAACCCCTTCCCCCAATCATGAGTTTCGATTCGCTCCAGCTTTGCTACTCTATGTTTTTGGATGCAAATAGTAGTGGTTGGGGTAGCCAGTTCAATAAAGTTTCGCCAGGCTGGGCCTGCGCTGGCGGGGGTGTGTGGCGGCCCGGTTTCTCGCGGCCGACGCATGTGCCGACTTCAAAACCGCCGTTAATCGCGCGGTCGCTCAGGAGTCGAAGAGTAAAGGAGGTCTAACGCGGTCACGTCCAGGCCGAGCTGCTGATTTACGTTTCGTGATTGCAGACGATAGGCTTGGTCGAGGCCATCCTTGAGCTTCGCGATCTTCTTGGGGCCGATCCGATCCGACCAAACCTTGAGGCGCGAAGCCAGATCAATGTTGGCCACCTTGGCGTTCGGCCCGGCAACCGATACTTGCAGGAGGTCACGGAGGAGGGCGTAGCCTGTTTTGAGCGTGTCTTCAAACTGGTTTCGGTCCTCTGCGAGCGCCTTGGTGGAATCGAACAGGCCTTTCCAATTGAAGGCTCGATCGTCCCGCGTCCCAGACGCTATGACATCAAGGAAGTCCAGCCACGGCCGGCGTTGGCGCGTGAATTCTTCCGCGTCGAAGGATTTTGCGCGGGCGATGCTCCCGGCCGCGATCCGGACAACGAGGTCACGCTGCGCTGCGGGGACGCGGGCCTCCTGGGCCAGCAGCGAACTCAGCAGGGAATCGTCGACGGGCTGAAACGCCAGGCGCCGACATCGCGATCGGATGGTTGGGCGCAGCTCGTAAGCGTTGGAACAGACCAGAATCAGAGTGGTCGTCTCGGGCGGCTCCTCAAGCACCTTAAGCAGCAGGTCGACGGCCTGCCAGTGGATTGCCTGAGCCTCGTCAATTACGAAGATCCGCCGCCGAAGCTCAAAGGGACGAGTGTAGGCAGCGCTGCGCAGTTGGCGGATTTGCTCGATCAGAATGTAACGAGTGATCGGCTCGATCAGTTGCAGGTCGAAATAAATCAGACCTTCCACGCGGCGCTGGGCGTCTTTGGATTCCCGGCGGCGAGCCAGGTCGTCGCGCGTCGCGGTAAGCATCTCCTCGGTTTTCCGGCAGGCTGCGCACTCGCCGCAAAAGTCGCCAGACTGGCGTTCACAGTTCAGCGCCTTAGCGAGCATCAACGCCAGCGTTTTCTTGCCTACGCCGTCGGGCCCGGTGAACATCAGCGACCCAGGCACCCGGCCGCTCGCAAGCATTTCGCGGACCGACTCGAGAGCTTTCGCGTTACCCAGAAAAGTGTCAAAGCCCATATCGAAGAATGATGAATTGTGAATGATGAATGATGAACACCGGAACGCCCCGATTCATCGCTTCACCTTTGATGCCGATATTCGACGGGGCGCGTAACGGTCAAGGAACCTATCCACGATTCGGCGAATCTCCGTCTGAACTTCGGCCACCGGACGATGAGCGCTCACCAGCTTGACGCGGCGCGTCTGGCGCTTGGCGATGGCGAGATAACCGGCGCGCACACGCTGGTGGAATTTGAGTCCCTGCGCTTCGAAGCGGCTGTGGGCGGAGTTGCGGCGCACTTCGCGCCCCTGGGCACGCGCCAGCGCAACGCGTGGATCGAGGTCGAGGAGCAGCGTGAGTTGCGGCTGAATTTTCCCACACACGATTCGATCGAAAGCGCGAACGGTGGCCTCTCCGAGGCCCCGACCGTGTCCTTGATAGGCGAGCGAGGCGTCATTGAAACGGTCGCTCACCACCAACTGGCCCCGGGCAAGCGCCGGCCGCACGACTTCCTCCAGGTGCTGAGCGCGTGCAGCGTAGATTAGCGCCAGTTCGGCGAGTGGCGCTACCCGGCCAGTTTGTGACGAGAGCAAGATGGCGCGGATCTGCTCCCCCAGTTTCGTCCCGCCAGGCTCTCGAGTGACCACAACCGGATGGCCGCGCGCGCGCAGATGCTTAACCAGCAGGCGCATTTGCGTGCTCTTGCCGGTGCCATCGATGCCTTCGAGCGTGATGAAGATGCCGCGTTTCTTCAATTATTCAGCTTGGACTGCGCGAGAATTCCAGTCGTGAATGATAGCATCCAGTGTTCCCGAGCCACAAGGCGGAGAATGATACAATGGCGGCGCGACTGCGCGGGGCAGGCAATATGAACGAGAGCATCAAGGAGAACATCGAACGCGTCCGGGAGCGCATCATGGCTGCCTGTCGCCGATCGGGCCGCCAGCCAGCGGATGTGAAGCTCATTGCAATCTCCAAGACGTTTCCAGCCGAGCGCATTCGCGAAGGCTACGAGGCCGGCCTGCGCGATTTCGGCGAAAACCGCGTGCAGGAGGCTGAGGCCAAGCGTCCCGCCCTTGCGGATTTGACCATCACGTGGCACCTCGTGGGACACCTGCAAACTAACAAGGCGAAATCCGCGCGCGACCTGTTTCACTGGATACATTCCGTGGATTCGCTCCGTCTCGCCGAAAAACTGGATAAGTCTGCAGTGTGCAGCGGCGAACGGCTCCCCGTGTTGTTGGAAGTGAACCTGGGGGAAGAATTGAGCAAGTCCGGCGCCGGCGAAACTGAGGTCATGCCGCTGGCGGAACAGGTAAGCCGCCTTGCGACCCTCGAAATCCGCGGGCTGATGGTCATCCCTCCGTTCTCGGAGGACGCCGAGCAAGCTCGCCCGCATTTCCGCCGTCTGCGCGATTTGGCTAGGAAACTGGAGGCCGCGGATTTGTCGGGCGTCTCGATGCACGAGCTTTCCATGGGCATGAGCCACGATTTCGAAGTCGCCATCGAAGAAGGAGCGACGATGATTCGCGTGGGGACGGCGATCTTTGGGGAGAGGAAGTAGGGGAACAGAAAATCAAAAGGCAAAAGTCAAAAGGCAAAAATAAGGTCAGTCGCGAAGTTGAAGCGATAAAGCTGAAGACTGACAACTGACAACTGACAACTGACAACTGACAACTCTTCCCCTCCATGGTTGATTTTCTAATCAGCGGAGAGAGCGTTTCATTCTGGCTGAAGGTCAAGCCGCGCTCGTCACGCGAGCGGTTGACGCTTGACGCCTCAGGCGAACTCAAGTTGGAGCTGCATGCGGCTCCCGTTGAGGGTCAAGCCAACGAGGCATGCTTGCGCTTCTTTGCGCGCGCGTTGCATCTTCCGCAAGTCTGTGTGGCGGTCTTGGCCGGCGAGAAGGCGCGGCGCAAGTTAATCCGCATCACGGGCCGGTCGGCAGAAGGGACCATCACGCGACTTAAGGCTCTGGCGGGCCAGGGGAGAGCAAGGAGAAGTTCGTGAGCGTCGGCCAGCGGCTGGAAGAAATCCGGATGGGTTTCGAGCGTCCCTTCTGGGTCGCCAATTTCACCGAGCTTTTCGAGCGCGTGGCCTATTACGGAACGACCGCTGTCCTCGCCATCTACCTTAACGAACAGCTTCACTTCTCAAAAGAACTCACCGGATGGATGACCGGGATCTTTGGCTTCGTCGTATGGTTTCTGCCGGTGCTGGGAGGAACGCTGGCGGACCATTTCGGTTTCCGGCGGGCCCTGATGTTTGCCTACCTGGTCATGACGATTGGTTATTTCCTGCTGGGTTCGCTTTCGGCGCCCTGGATGCAGACGGCTCGTCAGGCGCTCGGCGACAAATGGTTAGTTTTGGGCATTTTGATGATTCCCGCGCTGGGCCCCGCGGTGGTGAAGCCTTGCGTGGCGGGAACGACGGCGCGGGCGTCCACTGAGAATGTTCGCTCCGTCGGTTTCTCGATTTACTACACCGTGGTGAACATCGGCGGCATGTTGGGACCGGTCGTCGCGTGGCTGGTCCGCAAACCACTGGGTTGGGGCATGGAGAATGTCTTTCGCGTTGGCGCCTTGAGCGTTTTTCTGATGTTCCTGGTGACGTTCTTTTTCTTCCGTGAGCCTCGGCGCTCGGGCGAACAGCAGGTGGCGAGCGTCGCCACGGCCCTCAAGAACATGTTCATCGTCCTCGGTAACTTCCGCTTTGTCCTCTTTCTCCTCATCTTCTCGAGTTTCTTCGTCGTCTTCTGGCAGGCGTTTATTTCCGCGCCGCTTTTTTTGCGCGGCTACGTCGATCCCAACGCCAACACCGACCTGGTGCTCGCCATTGACTCGCTCACGGTCATTTGTTTTCAGATTCTGGTCAGCTTCTTCACCAGGAGGATTCGCGCGTTTACAGCCATGACGCTGGGGCTTCTCATCTCCAGCCTGGCGTGGCTGATTCTGGCCATCCACCCGACGACGATTGGATTGATCGTGACCCTGGTTTTTCTGGCGCTCGGTGAAATCACACAGGTATCGCGCTACTACGAATACATCTCGCGGCTCGCGCCGTCCGGCCAGCAAGGACTCTATATGGGCTACGCGTTCCTGCCGATCGCGATCGGGTACCTCATCGCCGGGCCGCTGGGCGGATATCTCCTCCACTACTTCGGTGACGTCCTGCACAGGCCCGAGCAGATGTGGTGGGTTGTGTCGGGGATCGGAATAGCGGGTACGATCCTGATGGTGATCTACGACCGGGTTTTCAAGCCGGGCGAAGCCAAATGCGGAGAGGCTGATTGATACGCGCAGGGCTGTCCGAAACTCCACGGGTCTGAAGGGAGACCGTTATGATGACTGGGAGGAGGGGAATTATGATCGCAATCGTATTGCTCGCGGGAGGCGTTTTGCGGGGTGCAGCGCCGGAGGCGCCGAGGCGCGTGATTATCGACACGGACCCCGGAACGGATGACGCGCTGGCGATTCTGCTCGCGCTCAACTCGCCGGAATTGAAGGTCGAGGCGCTCACCGTCGTGGCGGGAAACGTAACGGCTACGCAGGGACTCGAGAACGCGCTCAAGCTTGTCTCGCTCGCCGGCCGCCCGGACATTCCCGTCGCCCTAGGCGCGCAGAAGCCGCTGGTCCAGCAACTGGTCACAGCGGAAAGCCACGGGGGAAACGGCCTGGCGAACATCAGCCTGCCCGCTCCAACCGTCAAACCTGATTCTCGTTTCGGGCCGGATCTCATCATTGAACTTGTTCACAAATATCCGCATGAGATAACCCTGGTTCCCCTCGGGCCGCTCACCAATATTGCTCTCGCGCTCTCGAAAGATCCCTCCATCGCAGGGCTGGTGAAAGAGGTCGTCTTGATGGGCGGATCGATCTCGGGCGGGAACGTCGATGCCGTCGCTGAGTTCAACATCTACGTAGATCCGGAGGCGGCCAGCATCGTTTTCAATGGCGGCTGGCCTCTGACCATGGTCGGACTGGAAATCGGGCGCAAGGCGCATTTCAGGCGCGAGCACCTCGCGCGGCTCAAGATGACTCGCGGGACGCAGAATGATTTTGCCGCGAGCGTGCTCGAATACCTCGTCAATATGGACGAGAAATACGGGCTGCCCGGCGCTCCTCTCTACGACCCGACGGCGATGGGCGCAGTGATCGACCGGACGTTGATCACGACGCAGTTGATGCGCATTGATGTGGAATTGAGCGGTGAATTCACGCGCGCCGAGACCGTCGCGAACCGGCAGAACGCCATCAATCTCAAGGCGCCAAGGGGCGACCATCTGGTTTTTCAAGGCACCCAGCCGCTTCGACCCAACGCGCACGTCGCGGTGGACATTGACTCGGAACGGTTCATCAGCTTGCTGATTTCGCGCCTTGCCGGAAAGTAGAGGACGCGAACGGGAGGAGAAATGGATTTGCAGGGTATTCAGGCTGCGCTGCGGGACGCCAAGCTCGACGGCTGGCTCTTCTACGACCATCACCGCCGCGATGCGATCGCCTATCGAGTGCTGGGGATCAATCCCCCGATGTGCACGCGGCGGTGGTATTACCTGATTCCCGCCGAAGGCGAACCGGCCAAGCTCGTGCATCGGATCGAGAGTGGGAATCTGGACGGAGCCACGGGTTCAACGGAACTGTATTCCTCCTGGGTGGAACAGCGGGAAAAACTGAAAACGATGCTGTCAGGAAGAAAGGCAGTCGCAATGCAATACTCGCGACTGAATGATATTCCTTACGTTGGCTTGGTGGACGCGGGCACCGTCGAGCTCGTCAAGAGCTTCGGAGTCGACGTCGTGTCGTCGGCCGATTTGGTACAGCTATTCGAGGCCCGATGGTCAGCGGATGCCCTAACGTCACACTTGCAGGCGGGAAAGCTCGTACACGAAGCGGTGCGATTGGGTTTCGCGGCGATTCGAGACGCCATTAAAGCAGGGAAGGAGATTGACGAATTCGCAGTCCAGCAGGAAATCGTGCGCTTCTTCGATGCCCATGAACTCGAGACCGACGATCCGCCGCTCGTGGCCGTCAACGAAAACGCATCCAACCCGCACTACGCGCCGACGCCAGTAATATCGCGACCGATCAAGGCCGAGGACTTCGTTCTGCTCGACCTTTTTGCGAAACTGAAGAAAGCCGGCGCGGTCTACTTTGATATCACCTGGACAGGATTCGTCGGCGAATCCGTTCCGGCCCAATACGCGCAAGTGTTTGATGTCGTGCGCGAGGCTCGCGACGCGGCGATCAACCTGGTCCAGCAGTCGATGCGCGAGGGGCGGCCGCTGCGCGGTTATCAGGTGGACGACGCGGCGCGGGGAGTGGTCACGCGCCACGGTTACGGTGAATATTTCGTGCACCGGACGGGACATTCGATCGGCGAGGACATCCACGGCAACGGCGCCAACATGGACAACTTTGAAACCCGCGACGATCGCAGGGTCATTCCGGGAACATGTTTCTCGATTGAGCCGGGAATCTACCTGCCGGAATTTGGCGTGCGGAGCGAAGTGAATGTCTACGTCGAGGATCACGATGCCCGCGTAACGGGGGAGATCCAGCAGGAAATCATCCCGATACTTGCGCTACCCTAAGGATCAGTGTGCAATCTCACCCTGCACGACGGGCTGAACCTTGGGAATCATCCGGTGGATGACGATGATGGCCAGCGGGTGCATCACCCCGGCAATAATGAAAAGCGGCACATACGTGTGAAACCATTGCAGAATGTACCCTGCCAGAGGCGCAATAATCATTCCCCCCACGGCACCTGCTGCGCCACCTAAACCTACCACTGAACCCACGTCCTTTTTCGGGAACATGTCGGAGGCCAGCGTGAAAATGTTGGCCGACCATCCCTGGTGGGCCGCCATGGCGGTCGAGATGAATGCGAGAGCGACCCAGGCGTTGGGCGCGATGTTGACTAGCAGGCCCACGGGCATTATGAGGGCAAAAATGAGCATGGTGACTTTGCGGGCGCGACTGACGGTCCAGCCACGCTTGAT
Source organism: uncultured Acidobacteriota bacterium (assembly GCA_964613505.1). Classification (GTDB taxonomy): domain Bacteria; phylum Acidobacteriota; class Terriglobia; order UBA7540; family UBA7540; genus CAZTHM01. The sequence goes on from CAZTHM010000003.1 coordinate 31,547, forward strand.
CCAATGGCCCGAAAGCCAGCCTCCGGCGACACTGCCCACGTCGGCAACCAGAAAGGGAATCCAGGCGGAATACGCCAGCCTTTCGAGCGAAAGCCCGCGGACCTGGTTCAGGTAAGACGGAAACCAGAAAATGTAAAACCACCAGATGGGGTCGGTCATGAACTTACCGAGAATGAACCCTCGCGCCTCTCGATAGGTGAAGATTTTCTTCCAGGGGATTTTGGGTTCCTCGCTGCTCGGCTCGCCCGGCTCTGGCGCCTGGATATACTGGAGCTCTTCTTTAGTAATGCAGGGGTGTTGCGCGGGCGCGCGATAAATCAGCGACCAGACGACCACCCAGAAGAACCCAAGGCCGCCGGTGATTATGAAGGCCCACTGCCAGCCCCACTTGAGTGTGATGCCGATCACGATCGGGGGCGCGATCATTGCTCCGACATTGGTGCCTGCATTGAAGATACCGGTTGCCAGCGCGCGCTCTCTCTTGGGAAACCACTCGGCAACGGCTTTGATGGCGGAGGGGAAGTTGCCAGCCTCGCCGACTCCCAAGAAGAATCGCGCCGCGCCGAAGGAAAGCGCGCCTCGGGCGAGGGCAGTTGCCATTCCCGCGACCGACCACCAGGTGATGGCGAGTGCGTATCCCAGGCGTGTACCCAACCGATCGATAATCGGCCCGGCCGCCAGCATCGTCCCCGCATACGCAACCTGGAAGGCAAAAACAATCCACCCATAGTCGCTCTCGGACCAATGCAGGACCACTTGCAAGTGGGTCTTCAGATTGGAGAGCGTTTGTCGATCAACGTAGTTGACGGTCGTGGCGAAGAACAGGATGGCACAGATGTACCAGCGCAAATGGCGGACTTTGAATCCCGATGGCGTTGTGGATTCACCGGCGGTGGATGTGGGTGCAACGTTCACTCAGCCTCAGTTTCGAATCCGGAGTGCGATTTCAGGGCGCGCGCACTCTAAACTCTTAACTCTCAACTTTCAACTGTTTTCACTGACCCTTCACCCAGGCGTGCCGGGGATCATCGGCCCAGGCGCCGTAGCGGCGCTCTTCGCCGGCCAGTACCCAGGTGTAGTGAAGTTCGTAACCGGGCGCGGCAACCACCGGATGATAGCCCTTCGGCAGCAGAACCGTGTCACCGTCCTCGACGACGAAAACTGACGAGAATCCCTCCGGGTCGTCGGGCGCAGTGTAGGTCCAGATAAAACCGTAGCCCTGCGCAGGCTTCA
>CAZTHM010000004.1:0-31290 GCA_964613505.1 uncultured Acidobacteriota bacterium
CGGCGCCGATCTTCTCCGTAGCTGTCGCTTCAGACGGCATGGCTTACCGCCTCCTCTGCCGGCATCACCTGCCCGGCCCGCTCGCGCACTGCCTGGAAGTACAGGGCCAGCGGGCGGTAAACCATGTGCGACCACTTCCCGAACGACATCTCGATAAGCAGCATCGGCGTGGCGATGACGATGTGCAGGGCGTACGCGAAGTGGCACGTGAGCCCAAAGCCCAGGTAGCGGGAGATGTGTACGGCGAGCCCGCTGAGCGCCGTAAAGAGGAGCAGGATGGGAAAGATCAAATCCTCCAGCCGCGTCTCCTTGTAGAACTCCTTCTTTGCGCGCACCCGGCCGATTAGGATGTCCGCGATGCCGTAGACAATGAACCCAGCAGCCAGGTACCCCAGCCAGCGCTGCGGATGGTACAGAGGATAGAACTCGGGGGTCTGGAACCACCGCAGGGCGAACACCTTGATGGTGAGCATCATGGCCGTGCCCAGGGCAAGGACCCAATGCCCAAGCCACCGGCCTCGCTCCGGACACTTGCGCAGCAGCGAGTGAGTCACCGAGTGGTAGACGTAGGTCCACACCTCCACGACATAGACAGAGAGAGGGATGCGCGCATGGCCGTCCGCGCCCAGGGTGAGCCGCCAGATGCGAAAGACGCGGGAGAGCAGGAGCGCCAGCGGAAGCAGCATCACCGTGAGCGTGTAGTACGTCATGGTGGGGAACATGTGATCCAGGGGCATGTCGACACTTACGAAATCGCCAAAGCCGAGCTCCACATACCAGAGGTGGTAGAGGACGATGAGCGCCAGCGTGAGCAGGGCGGCCGCTCCCAGTGAGACCAGGTGCCAGGTGCGGGAGCGCAGGATCTTGCCAGCCAGCCCCGTCCAGTCATACTGGGCGGTGAGGAAGCTTCGGACAGTCATCATGGAGATGCGCGGCTCCGCCTGGCGCGGGCAGATCAGCGAGCAGTCGCCGCAGTCATGGCAGACCCACGGGTCCAGACCCGCCAGCAGCGGGGCGCGCAGGCCCAGCAGCGCGTAGCGCAGAGTCCTTCGTGGAAAGGTGGCATGGTCGCCCACCAGCTCGCAGGAGAGGGTGCAGCTTCCGCACTGATAGCAGCCCGAGGTGTCGAACTTCCCATAGCGGCGAATATCGGCCAGCAAGGTGGGATCGCTGAGTATGGCGGTCGCGCTCATGGCTTTCCAGCCTCTGAGGCTCGACTCGCAAGCCGGCCGCCCCGGCTACTGCGTGACCACGACCTCTTGGACCACCCGGCGCGTGTACACCAGGAACTTGCCGCCGTCTTCTGCCAGGAAGGCTTCGAAGCCCGCAGCTTCGTAGCCCTGCAGGGCGCGCGCAGCGTCCTCGCGCGCGTCATAGACGCAGCCGTCCCACATGAATTTCTTCCCGTCGCGGAGGGTGGCGAGGTCAGGGTTCATACGCTGTAGCCCAGGAACCCGGGGCCGGCTCCGGCCTCGGAGTTTCCGCGCCTTCATCATAGGAACGGTCGGGCCGGAAAGCAAGAGGAATGCTTAACCATACTAATAATAAATGAAGTTGACAAACTGAAAGAGCGGGCGTACGGTCGGGGTGAAACGACTCCCGTTTTCCACCGGCGGGAGCGCCCGGGCGCCCGCCCGGGTGCGGCGCGTCCTCTGGAAAGCGGGAAGCGGAGCTGGTTCCGGGCTGCTCAGTTCAGGCCGGCTCTGGAAGGAGGTGCAGCGTGGCAGTGCGACTTGCGGAAGAGTGGTTCGCCATTTGCGGCGGTTGCGAGATCACCATCCTCGATATCGGCGAACCCCTCCTGGACATTCTCAAACAAGTGGAAATCGTGCATATGCCGGTCTTGATGGATCACAAGCTCTACGGGCAGACCGGCGAAGCGACAGAGATGGAGATTCCGGAGGCGGATGTGGGGCTGATTGCCGGCGGCATCCGCAGCGAAGAACACAAGAAGCTGGCGCTGGAAATGCGCAAGAAGTGCAAGACGCTGATCGCGCTCGGCTCCTGCGCCTGCTTCGGCGGCGTTCCTGCGCTGGCCAACCAGTACGCCCTGGAGGAAATCCTGCAGAAGGTGTACCGCGAAAGCAAGAGCACGGAAGCGGACGGCTTCCCGCGCGAGGAAGTCCCCGCGCTCACCGACCGCGTCTACGCGGTCAGCGAGGTGGTGAAGGTGGACATCTCGCTCCCCGGCTGTCCCACCACGCCGGAGATCGTGGCCGGGGCGCTCACGGCGCTGCTGGAGGGCAAACCCTTCACCCTGCCCAGCAAGAGCGTGTGCGACGAGTGCCCGACTCGGCGCGAGAAGAAGGCCGTCTCCACCCTGCGGCGCCGTCTCGAGGCTCCCGAGTTCACGCCCGGCAAGCCCCTGGGCGAGATGCTCTGCCTGATGGAGCAGGGCTTCCTCTGCCTGGGTCCGGCCACGCGCAGCGGCTGCGGCGGCAGCGACGGAGTGCCGCGCTGCATCCGCGCCTACATGCCCTGCGAGGGCTGCTTCGGCCCGCTCTCGGAAAAGGCCAATCCCATGGTGGACATGATGGGCGCTCTGGCTTCGGTCGGGCTGGATGCCAAGCAGATCCCCGACCGGGCCGCAACCTTCAACCGCTTTGCCGGCGCCGGCCGCCTGCGGCCGCTGCCTCGGAGGTGAGCCATGGCCAAGACACTCGTAATCCAACCTGTTACCCGCATCGAGGGCCACGCCAAAGTCACCATCCGGCTGAACGATGCTGGCAACGTGGACACGGCGCGCGTCAACGTCATCGAGCTGCGCGGCTTTGAGAAGTTCTGCCAGGGCCGCCCGGTCGAGGACATGCCGCGCATCACCCCCCGCATCTGCGGCGTCTGCCCCTGGTCGCATCACCTGGCCGCAGCCAAGGCGTGCGACGCGGTGTTCGGGGTGGAACCGCCCCCGGCTGCCAAGAAGCTGCGCGAGCTGTGCAACAGCGTGGCCTACATGGAAGAGCACATCCTGCACTTCTATTTCCTGGCCGGTGCGGACTTCCTGCTCGGTCCCGACGCCGATTACTCCGTACGCAACGTCATCGGCATCCTCAACGCGGTTCCGGACGTGGCTAGGCGCGTGGTCAGGGTGCGGCACATGTGCGCCAAGATGCTGGAGATCCTGGCGGGCAAGGCCATCCATCCCCAGGCCGCGGTCCCCGGCGGCTTCAGCAAGCCCCTGGCGCCGGGCGAGCGCGACCAGCTGCGCAAGATGGCGGACGAAACCCTGGAGTTGGCCAAGTTCTCCATCGCCTTTGCCAAGGAGAACGTCTTCCCCAAGTACCTGGAGGTGGTGAAGTCGCTGGGCGTCATTACCACCGGGTTCATCGGCACGGTCAACGATCAGGGCGCACTCAACCTGTATGACGGCAAGCTCCGCCTGATGAAGCCCGATGGCGCGTTCGAGGAATTCGCCTACGAGCGCTACACCGACTTCATCGCCGAGCACGTCGAGCCCTGGAGCTACCTGAAGTTCCCCTATGCCAAGAAGTGGGGCGACGGCTTCTCCATGGATCTGGCGAAGCCCGCGGGCGTCTACCGCGCCAACACCCTGGCCCGGATCAACGTCTGCGACCACATCGACACGCCGCTGGCGCAGGCGGAGCTGGAGGAGTTCCGGCAGAAGTTCGGCCGGCCCGCGCAGCTCACCCTGCTCTACCACTGGGCGCGGCTGATCGAGCTGCTGTACAACGCCGAGAACGCCATCCGCCTGCTGGACGACCCCGAGATCACCAGCACGGAGACGCGCGTCAAGGTGACACCGCGGGCGGCTCGCGGCGTGGGCTGCGTGGAAGCGCCGCGCGGCACCCTGATCCACGATTATGAAACCGATGCCGACGGCATGGTCACCAACGTCAACCTGATTGTCGGCACCACCCACAACAACGCTCCCATCAACATGTCGGTCACGCAGGCCGCGCAAAGCCTGATCCACGACGGCAAGTACGACCAGGGAGTGCTCAACATGGTGGAGATGTCCATCCGCGCCTACGATCCCTGCCTGTCCTGCGCCACCCATCGCCTGGACGGCAAGCTCTCGGTCAAGCTGGACATCGTGGACGCGGAGGGAAAGTTGCTGGGCTCGCTCGCCAACTAGCGGGCGCGAAGGAGTGAGGAATGCGGGAGACCGACCAATCCGATCTCCCCGAGTTCTGCCGCCAGCCCACCCTGGTGCTGGGTTGCGGCAACCTCCTCTTCGGAGATGACGGCTTCGGGTGCGCGCTGGTGGAGTATCTCCAGTCGCACGGCGGCGTGCCCGAAGACGTCTGCCTGCTGGACGCGGGCACCGGGGTGCGCAATCTGCTGTTCACCCTGTGCCTCAGCCCGCAGCGGCCCGGGCGCCTGCTGATTCTGGATGCCGTGGACGCCGGCCGCCCCCCCGGGGAGCTGTTCGAGCTGGATCCCGCCGAGATTCCACCGGTCAAGCTCGACGATTTTTCCATGCACCAGTTGCCCACCTCCAACCTGCTGCGCGAGTTGCAGGAGTCGTGCGGCGTGGAGGTACGGGTGCTCGCCTGCCAGACGGGACCGCTGCCGCAGGAGATTTGTCCCGGGCTGTCGCCGGCGGTGGAGGCGGCCCTGCCGCGCGCCGCCCAGTGGCTGCTGCGCGAGTACTTGCAGGGCGCGGGATCGAGCCCGGCTCAGCGGGACCGGGGCCCCTCGTTGCCCGGCGCCGGGGAGGCATTGACAGGGCCCGAGGGATAAGGTATTTAACCAGAGAAACTATTTCTCTGGAGAAAGAACAGGCATGGCACGGAGTGGGAATGGGCGGGTGATCCACGAGTTCCTGGGCAGCGCGCACATCTTTACCTCAGCGGTGGACGAAGTGGTGGAGAAAAAGCTGTTGCAGGAAGTGGCCGGCAAGCAACTGACGCTCTCCCAGTTCAAGCTGCTGAAGATGGTGGCGCTGACCGACGCCCGGACCATCACCGACGTGGGCCTGTTCCTGGGGGTCAGCAACGCCGCCGCCAGCAAGGCGGTGGACAAGCTGGTGCGCCGCAAGCTGCTGCGCCGCGCCGAAGGCCGGCCCGATCGCCGTGAGATCCGCCTGTCGCTCACCGGGCCCAGCCGCCGTCTCCTTCATGCCTACGAGGAAAAGAAGGAGCGCAAGCTGGCCAGGATTTTCAGCCAATATCCGCTTGCCGACCTGAAGCGCGCGGCGAAGCTGCTGGACCGGCTCTCGGCCGGGCTGGTGAACCACCACGCCAAGCCCGACGAGGTCTGCCTGCAATGCGGCATCTATTTCCGCGAGCGTTGCCTGGTGCGGCAACTGGTGAAGCGCAACTGCTTCTACCTGCGCAACAAGAGCCACCCCGGGCCTGCCCACTCTGCGCCCCGCAATGGGGCGAACGGGGAGGAGCCGAAAGCGCGCCGATCCTGAGGAGGAAACGCATGTGCCTCGCAGTTCCGGGAAAGATCCTGGACACCGAAGAGCGCAACGGCAGCCGCACCGCGCGCGTGCAGTTCGGCGGCATCGTCAAGCAGGCTTACCTGGATTTCGTCCCCGAGGCCGGAGTCGGCGACTACGTCATGGTGCACGTGGGTTTCGCCCTCAGCAAGGTGGACGCAGAAGAGGCCGAGCGTACCTACCGGCTGCTGGAGAGCCTGGGTCTGTTGGAAAGCGAGTTGGGTACAGCCGGCAGCCCCGGAACCGAGGCGGGCGGTGAAATACATTGATGAGTACCGCGATCCGCAAATCGCCCAGGCCCTGGTAGCCGAGATTCGGCGCCGGGTCACCCATCCCTGGGTGCTGATGGAGATTTGCGGCGGCCAGACCCACACCCTGATGCGCTACGGCATCGACGAGCTGCTGCCCGCCGCCGTGGAACTGGTGCACGGGCCCGGCTGCCCCGTCTGTGTCACTCCGCTGGAGACCATTGACAAGGCCATCGAATTGGGCCTGCGTCCGGAGGTCATCCTGGTCAGCTACGGCGACATGCTGCGCGTGCCCGGCTCGCGCTCCGACCTGTTCCGCGTGAAGGCCGCGGGCGGAGACGTCCGCATCGTGTACTCGCCCATGGAGGCGCTGAAGATCGCGCGCGCCCACCCGGAGCGCCAGGTCGTATTCTTCGGCATCGGATTCGAGACTACCGCGCCCGCCAACGCCATGGCGGTGTGGCAGGCCCGGAGGGAAGGCCTGAGCAACTTCTCCATGCTGACCTCGCATGTGCTGGTACCACCCGCGCTTCGCCTGCTGCTGACCTCGCCGCGCAACCGCGTGCAGGGCTTCATCGCTCCCGGGCACGTGTGCACGGTGATGGGGTACCGCGAGTACGAAGCGCTGACCCAGGAGTTTCACGTCCCCATCGTGGTGGGCGGCTTTGAGCCGGTGGACCTGCTGGAGGCCATCCACATGCTGGTGGCGCAACTCGAAGAAGGCCGGGCCGTCGTGGAGAACCAGTACGTGCGCTCGGTGAGCTACGAGGGCAATCTCCCCGCGCAACAGCTAATGCAGAGCGTCTTCGAGGTGTGCGACCGCAAGTGGCGCGGCATCGGCAGCATCCCGCAGAGCGGCTACCGGCTGCGTCCGGAGTTTGCCGCTTACGATGCCGAGCAGCGCTTCGGACTGGTGGAGTCCGGGGCGGAGGAGCCGCCGGAGTGCGTCAGCGCCGAGGTGTTGCTGGGACTGAAGAAGCCGCCCGACTGCGCCATGTTCGCCACGCGCTGCACGCCGGAGACGCCCTTGGGGGCGCCCATGGTGTCGGCAGAGGGGGCCTGCGCCGCCTATTACCACTACCGCCGTCACACGGCGGCATCCTGAGGAGTTGGGCATGCCCGACGAACTCAAAACGCTCGATCAGCTCACCTGCCCGCTCCCCCACCCGGCCCGGGACCAGGTCCTGCTGGGCCATGGCAGCGGCGGCCGGCTCAGCGCGGAACTGCTGCGCGAGGTCTTCCTCCCCGCTTTTGCCAACCCCGTGCTGGCGCGGCTCGACGACCAGGCCATTATCAACGTCAACGGCTCCCGCCTGGCCTTCACCACCGATTCCTTCGTCATCAAGCCGCTGTTTTTTGCGGGAGGCGACATCGGTTCGCTGGCCGTGTATGGCACGGTCAACGACCTGGCCATGGGCGGAGCGCAGCCGCTCTTCCTGAGCGTCGCCTTCATCCTCGAGGAAGGCCTGCGCATGGAGGAGTTGCGGCGCATCGTGCACTCGCTGCGGGAGGCGGCCGCGGCGGCGGGGGTGCAGGTGGTCACCGGCGACACCAAGGTGGTGGAGAAGGGCAGTGGCGATGGGCTGTTCATCAATACCTCCGGCATCGGCTTGGTGCCCGAGGGCGTGCGGCTCTCCGCCGACCAGGCGCGCCCCGGCGACCGCGTGCTGCTGAGCGGTTCCATCGGCGAGCACGGCATCGCCGTTCTGGCCCAGCGCGAGGGCCTGGAGTTTGAGAGCAGCATCCAAAGCGACTCCGCCCCGCTGCATACGCTGGTCGCGGCCATGCTGCAAGTCACCCATGACTTCCGCTGCTTCCGGGATCCCACCCGCGGCGGCCTCTCCAGCGCCTGCAACGAGTTTGCGGCCCAGTCCCGCGTGGGCATCGTGCTGGAAGAAGCCGCCATTCCGGTGCGGGAAGAGGTGAAAGGGGCCTGCGAGCTGTTGGGTCTCGATCCGCTCTACGTTGCCAATGAGGGCAAGCTGATCGCCATCGTGGACCCCAGCGCCGCCGAGGAGGTTGTGGAGGCTATGCGCCGCCACCCCCTGGGCCGCCAGGCGCAGATCATCGGCACGGTCACCGAGGCTGGCCCCGGGCTGGTCACCATGCGCACCAGCTTGGGCACCACGCGCATCGTGGACATGCTGGCCGGAGACCAACTGCCGCGGATCTGCTGAGCCCTATGCACGAACTGGGGATCGCCAATTCGGTGGTCGAAGCGGTGCGGGCCGAAGCGCTGCGCCGCCCCGGCGCGCGGGTGCGCAAAGTCGGATTGCTCCTGGGGGAACTTGCGGGAGTGGACCGGGACGCGCTGACGTTTTGCTTTGATTCGCTGGTGCAGGAGACGGAACTCGCGGGCGTGCCGCTGGAGATCGAGTTCCGCCCCCGCCGCCATCGTTGCCGCCGCTGCCCGGAAAGTTTTGTGGTCGTGGATTACCAGACCGCCTGCCCGCGCTGCGGCAGCGCCGGCACCGAGTGCATCAGCGGCGAGGAACTGGAGTTCTCATATCTGGAACTGGAGGAATCATGAACCGCGTGGCGCTGGAAGGAAAAGTGCTCAAAGAGAACGATCGCATTGCCGCCGAGCTGCGCGCGCGCTTTCGCGAGCACGGCGTTCTTTGCCTGAACCTGATCGGCTCGCCGGGCGCGGGCAAGACCAGCCTGCTGGAGCGCACCCTGGAGGGCTTGGGCGCGGGCACCCGCGTGGCCGTGCTGACCGGCGACATCCAGACCGACAACGATGCCGCGCGTCTCGCCCGCTCCGGTTTTCCTGTGCGCCAGATCACGACCGGCGGAACCTGTCACCTGGACGCGCGCATGGTGCAGCGCGCCCTCGCGGATTGGTCTCTGCCGGAACTCGACCTGCTTCTGATCGAGAACGTCGGCAACCTGGTGTGTCCCGCCGGCTATGACCTGGGCGAAGCCGCCAAGATCGTGGTGCTGAGCGTCGCCGAGGGCGAGGACAAGCCGCTGAAGTATCCCACCATCTTCTTTAAGGCCGAGCTTGTGGTGCTGAGCAAACTGGACCTGCTGCCCTACGTGCCCTTCAACCTGGCGGCGGCCCGGGAGAACGCCCGCTGCGTGAATCCCGCGGTGGAATTCGTGGAAGTCTCCTGCGTCACCGGGCAGGGGCTGCCGGCCTGGCACGCCTGGCTGGAAAAACGGCAGGCGCAGGCGGCGGAGGCGCTGGCGGCGGCCCGGGGATAGGTGGGCCATGGAAGTACGCAAAGGGATCGAAGTCTCCGGGATCGTGCAGGGCGTGGGCTTCCGCCCGCACGTCTATCGCCTGGCGACCGAGCGCCGCCTCGCCGGGCAGATCCGCAACACTCCCGCCGGCGTGGACATCGAGATCCAGGGCGACCGCCGGGCGGTGGAAGACTTTGTGGTCCGCGTTTCCGCAGAAGCTCCGCCACTGGCCCGCGTCACCGAGGTGCGGGTGCGCGACCTGCCCTGCAACGGCGACCGCGGCTTCCACATCGTCGAGAGCAAGCGGGGTGAGGCGGTTCACACCCTGATCTCGCCCGACGTGGCCCTGTGCGCGGATTGCCTGCGCGAGCTCTTCGATCCCGCGGACCGCCGCTACCGCTACCCGTTCATCAACTGCACCAACTGCGGCCCGCGCTTCACCATCGTCCGCGACCTCCCCTACGACCGCCCCTCCACCTCCATGGCGGTCTTTCCCATGTGCCCGGAGTGCCAGGCGGAGTATGACGACCCGCTCAACCGCCGCTTTCACGCCCAGCCCAACGCCTGCTGGAAGTGCGGGCCCCGGGTGGAATTGTGGGACCAGCGCGGACAGCGGCTACAGACGGAAGACCCCATTGCCCAGGCCGTCTCCCACCTGCTGGCCGGCGAGGTGGTAGCCGTGAAAGGACTGGGCGGCTTCCATCTGGCGGTGGACGCCACCCATCGCCAGGCGGTGGAACGCCTGCGCGAGCGCAAGCGCCGGGTGCAAAAGCCATTCGCCATCATGGCCCCCGACCTGGCGACACTGGAGCAGCTCTGTGAGGTGGATCCGATAGCGCGCGCCCTGCTGCTGCAAGTGCAGCGCCCCATCGTGCTCCTGCCGCGCAAGCCCAGCTCGCCGGTCACCGAGGCAGTCGCTCCCGGCAACCGCGACCTGGGCGTCTTCCTGCCCTACACTCCGCTTCACCACCTGCTGTTGGAGGGAGGCGAGTTCACCGCGCTGGTGATGACCAGTGGCAACCTCAGCGAAGAGCCCATCGCCATGGACAACCGGGAAGCGGTCACACGGCTGTGCGGCATCGCCGATTACTTCTTGGTGCACAACCGCGACATCCTGCTGCGCTGCGACGACTCGGTGGTGCGCAGCCTGGCGGGCCAGCCCCGGCAACTGCGCCGCTCCCGCGGCTATGTCCCCACACCCGTCTTCCTGGCCGAGGAGCTGCCACCGGTGCTGGCGGTGGGCGGCGAGCTGAAGAACACCATCTGCCTGACCCAGGGAAAGCACGCCTTCCTCAGCCAGCACATCGGGGACCTGGAAAACCTGGAGAGCTACCGCTTCTTCGAGGAGGCCATCCGGCACCTCGAACGCATCCTGGAGATCCAGCCCAGCATCGTCGCCTACGACCTGCATCCCGATTACTTCTCCACCCGCTGGGCGCTGGCGCAGGAAGGAATGCAGAAGGTCGGCGTGCAGCACCACCACGCCCACGTCGCCAGTTGCATGGCGGAGAACGGCCTGGACGGCCGCGTGATCGGCTTCTCGCTCGACGGCACCGGCTACGGCACAGACGGCCACATCTGGGGCGGCGAGGTGCTGATCGCTGACTACCTGGATTTTCAGCGGGCGGCACACTTGCGCTACGTGCCCATGCCCGGAGGCGCCGCCGCCATCCGCGAGCCTTGGCGCATGGCGGCCAGCTGCCTGGCGCAGCACTTCGGCGCTGACTTCATGAAACTACGCATCCCCTTTGTAGAGCGGCTGCGCCAACGCCCTGTGGATTTGGTCTTGCGCATGCTGGAGCGCGGCGTCAATTCGCCTCTGACCTCCAGTTGTGGCCGCCTGTTCGATGCCGTGGCGGCGCTGGCCGGGGTCCGCGACCAGGTTACCTACGAGGCCCAGGCGGCAATCGAGTTGGAGATGCTGGCCCGCGACTCCTCCGACTGCGGCAGCTATCCCCTGGCGATCCTGGAAGAGGCCGATGGCTGGATCATTGACCCCGGGCCACTGTTCCGCGAACTGGTGCGAGACCTGGAACGGAACGTCCCGGCCGCGACCGTCAGCCGCCGCTTCCACATGGGCCTAGTGCAGGCGCTCACGGAGATTGCCGTCCAGCTACGGGCGAGGAGCGGGCTGGATCGGGTCTGCCTCTCGGGTGGCGCCTTCCAGAACGCGCTGTTGTTCGAAGAACTCCACGCCAGCCTGGTTTCGCATGGCATCCGGGTATTCAGTCACCGCGAAGTGCCGGCGGGGGACGGCGGCCTCAGCCTGGGCCAGGCTGTCGTCGCGGCGCGGCGCACGCCAACCTGGCGGTAGCCTACGAGGTCCATCCTTCTTCATTACACTACCTAGTGACTCCTGTCGCAGCGGGTTCGTCTTGGAAGTGCCGCCCATCGGAGCGTCCCGGCAGGTCAGGTCGCGGCGGCGCTGGCGTGACTGTTGCCGCCCAGTAGGCCCTGGACACGCCGCACCAGCCCGGTCGGGGTGAAGGGTTTTTGCACGAAGGCCATCTGCGCGCTGACTCCGTGGTCGGTGATGGCGCGTTCCGTGTACCCCGACATGTAGAGCACGCGCAAACCTGGGCGAAGCTTCACCAGTTGCTCGGCCAGATCCCGCCCGCTCATCACCGGCATGACCACGTCGGTGATCAGCAGGTGGATCTCGCCGGGGTGGGCCTTGGCCACTTCCAGAGCGACAGCGCCGTTCTGGGCGTCGAGCACGCGATAACCCTGCGTCTCCAGCGCCTCGCGCGCCAGCGAGCGCACGGCGTTCTCGTCCTCCACCACCAGGATCGTCTCCGTCCCCGCCGCCAGCGCGACCGGCGCCTCCACCTTCTCCGTCGTCTTCACCTTTTCCGCCAAAGCGGGGAAGTAGAGCTTGAACGTCGTGCCCTGGCCGACTTCGCTATAGACCGAGATTGCGCCGCCGCTCTGGCGCGTTATGCCGTAGACCGTCGCCAGTCCCAGGCCCGTCCCCTTGCCGACTTCCTTGGTGGTGAAGAAGGGCTCAAAGATGTGGCGCTGCGTCTCTTCGTCAATGCCGGTGCCGGTATCGCTGACCGCCAGGCGGACGTACTTGCCCGGGAGCAATTCCGGAGCGCCTTCGCCCTGTGGCACGTTGACAGCCGAGGTCTCCATGGTCATCTTGCCGCCCCGCGGCATCGCGTCGCGCGCGTTGGCCGCCAGGTTCATCACCACCTGCTCGATTTGCGTGGGATCCCCCATGATTTGCGGCAAGGCGGCGGCCTGCGCCATCACCAGATCGATGTCCTCGCCGATGAGCACGCGCAGCATCTTGTGCATGTTGGTGAGCACGCTGTTGAGGTCGATCGGGTGCGTCTCCAGCACCTGCCTGCGGCTGAACGCAAGCAGCTGGTGCGTCAGCGCCGAGGCCCGCGTGCCTGCCTTCTTGATCTCGTTGAGATAGCGGACCAGCGGGCCGTCGGGCTCCAGTTTCACCAGCACCAGTTCGGCATACCCATTGATGATGGTGACCAGATTGTTGAAGTCATGGGCCACGCCGCCGGCCAGCTGGCCCAGCGCCTCCATCCGGGCGGCGCGGAGCAGGGTCTCCTGGCTCTTCCGTAGGGAGTGCCGCATGCGGTCGAACGCGGAGGTGAGTTGCGCCGCTTCGTCGCTGCCGCGCGCTTCCAGCGGATACAGGAAGTCGCCCTTCTCCAGCGCGTCCACGCCCACCAGCAGGCTGCGCAAGGGCCGCGTGAACGTGTCCGAAATCAGGAACACCAGGGCGGAGCCGGCAAGCAGCGCCACGAACCCGACCACCAGGATCAGATGGTTCAGTTGCACCAGGAAGGCAGTGGCACGGTCGTAGGAGGTCAGAACCACCAGGCGAACGGGCGCGGTTTCGTCCAGCCGCACCGTGGACGCGAGATATTCTTCGCCGCCCAGCCACAGCCGCGCAGGTTCTCCGTTCGTCCCGGCCATCTTCGAGCGCGCAAACTCGCCTTCCGTCCCCGGGGGCAGGGTGCTGACCACGGTAGTGTCGCCGTAACGGAATGCCACCTCGCCCAACGCGATGTGGCGGACATCCTCGGCCAGGGCGTGGTCGATCTCGTTGCCGTAAGCCAGCACCCCCAGTTGGGTGCTGTTCTCGCTGGGGCCGGCGTTGATGGGCTGGATGATCACTTCGTACAAGTGCCCGTCGGCGAACCACCAGGCGTGGCGCTCGCCCGCCTGAAGACTTTCACGGAAGAGGCGCTCCGCCGACTCTCGGCGCAGCCCGCCCTGCTCGGGGTGGATGCCAACGATGCGTCGCGAACGGTCCAACAGCACGAATACCGAGCCCCCGGCCACTTGCGACACTTCGGCGGAGGCGTCCTGGATGGTCGCCGGGTCCTGCGTGGTCATCACCGCTTTCAGATTGGGGAGGTCCGCGACCAGCAGGGCCATGCGCTGGGTGAGCGCCTGCTGCCGCTGGTGGAAGTTCTGGAAGGTTTGTGCGGAGGAGCGGAGCTGCGCGCTCAGGTCCTCCTCCACGTGGCCGCGCACCCGGTACTGCACCACCAGCAGCGCCGCCGCCGTGAGCGAGCCCGAGACGAGCAGCATGGACAGCAGAAACTTCGTGCGCAGCCTGAGTTGCGACGTCACTTCGGTGGTATATCATATCGCAGGTCTTGACCCCCTAACGTGACTCGAGTCACGGCACGCCGCGACCCGCGTCGCGCTATCAGCTCTACGCGGATGTGTCTGATCCAGTCTCGACAACAGCCGTGGCTGCGCGGCCGCGGGCGCCCGCATGCGCCGCACACGCGCCTCCGCGGACGTGAAGGAGGTCGTCGTGTACAAAAAGAGTGTGTTGCTGGCCCTAGCCCTTATCTTCAGCGGGGGATTGCAGGCGCAACAGCCGGCTGCCGACGCTGCGCCGGATGCGAAGACGCAGATCCAGGAGCTGGCGGCGGTCCTGAAGGAGACCAACCAGGAGTTGAAGAAGTGCCAGGCGGAGATTCAGCAGCTCCGCGGTGAGCTGCAACAGATGCGTCGCGACATGGCGGCGCAGAACCGCCCGGCGGCGGAGACCCCCGCCGGCGCCCAGGCGCCCGCCTCCTCCTCCCTCGAACAACGCGTAACCGCGCTCGAGGATGAACAGCAGTCGCTCAGCGGCAAGGTCGACGAGCAGTACCAGACCAAGGTCGAAAGCGGGTCAAGGTATCGCGTGCGCTTTTCCGGCTTGGCGCTGCTGAACGCATTCTCCAACAGCGGCGGCGCGGTCGATAACATCGAGATCCCGAACCTGGCCTTCCCGCGCGCGCCTTCCGTTTCCGGCGGAAACTTCGGCGCCACCCTGCGGCAGACCCGGTTCACCGTTCAGGTCACGGGACCCAAGCTGGCTGGGGCGCAGACCAGCGCCGACGTCTCCATGGACTTCTTCGGCGGTATCCCCGCGACCCTGGATGGCGGTGTCCAGGGCGTGATGCGGCTGGCCGTGGCCCGCCTGCGCTTTGACTGGGCGAACACCTCGATCATCGCCGGGCAGGACGTGCCCTTCCTCTCGCCGCTGTCGCCGACCTCGTATGCCTCGCTGGCCTCGCCCGCGCTGGGCTACTCCGGCAACATGTGGACCTGGACGCCGCAGGTTCGCCTGGAACAGCGATGGAACGTCAAGAAGGGCGTGGACACAGCGCTCGAGTTCGGCATCCTCGATCCCCTATCCGGCGAATTCCCCACCGATAGCTTCGACCGCAATGCCGAGGCCGGGGAGAAGTCACGGCATCCCGCCTTCGCCGCCCGCAACTCCTGGAAGTTCCGCCTCTTCGACCGCGAACTCACCCTCGGCGCCGGCGGTTACTTTGGCCGCCAGAACTACGGTTTTGGACGCAACGTAACGGCCTGGGTGGTGACCGGGGATTGGGACCTCCCGCTGGGCAAGTCGTTCGATTTCAGCGGCGAGTTCTTCCGCGGCCGCGCGCTCGGTGGACTGTGGGGCGGGATTGGCTTCAGCACGGTGAAAAGCGGCCTGCTCGCCAACCCGGCCACGCAGGTCGCGGGCCTCGACACGGTCGGCGGCTGGGCCCAGTTGAAGTGGCATCCCCTCGCCAAGCTGGAGTTCAACAGCGCCTTCGGGCAGGATAATCCCTTCGCCTCGGACCTGCGCCTGTTCGCCCCCACCCCGGGAGTGTTCACCCCCCTAGCGCGCAATCAAACGCTCCTGTTCAATGTGGTCCATCATCCGCGCTCGAACCTGACGCTCTCCCTCGAGTACCGCCGCCTGAACACGCGGCAGGCCAGTGGGACCAGCGCCGACGCCAACCACGTCAACGCCGCGGTGGGAGTGAGCTTCTGATGCGCCCGGTCTGCCTGCTCGTCGCCCTGCTGTCGCTGGGCCTGGTTGGACCCGCGACGGCGCAGAATGTCGTCGTCACCGGCCGCGCGGTGGTCCAGCACGTCAAGCCGGGCGGGGATAGTGCTGGAGTGGCGGTCTGGCTCGTTCCCCTCGATCCGACGCTTCCCCTGAATGCCCAGGGGAAGCGCTTTCAACTGGCACAGAAGGACAAGAAGTTCGAGCCCCACGTGCTCATCGTGCCCGTCGGGGCCATGGTCGGATTCCCCAATCGCGACCCCTTCTTCCACAACGTCTTCTCGCTTTACGACGGCAAGCGCTTCGACCTTGGCCTCTATGAAGCAGGAAGCTCGCGTTCGGTGCAGTTCAACCGGGCGGGCGTGTCTTACGTGTTCTGCAACATCCATCCCCAGATGAGCAGCATCGTGATTTCGGTGAGCACGCCCTTCTATGCCATCACCGGAAAGGACGGCCGCTTCAGCTTCGCCGACGTCCCCCCGGGCCGCTACCAGCTCAGGCTCTGGTACGAGCGCGCCCTGCCCGAGAAGCTGGCCGGCCTGGCGCGCGAAGTGACCGTCAGAGCCCGGCAACGCGACGTGGGTGAGGTCAGCGTGCCCGAAGAGGCCAGCCTTCCCGCCCCGCACAAGAACAAGTACGGCCGCGAGTACGACAAGACCCCCAGCCCCTACGGCCCGGTACGCTGATCCGCAGTAGACCGGGTTCTTTGAGCACATTGGCTATCATAGCGAGCTGCAGCGAGTAAGAAGACGGGTAACGTTCCATGGACAAGATCCTCATCGTCGAAGATGATCGTGCTGTCCAAAGGGCGCTGAAGCGCCTCTTCGTTGCGCAAGGCTATGCGGTTGACATTGTTAGCGACGGAAAGATCGGCCTGGAGTCGATTAAGAGAGCCGCGCCGACGGCGGTTGTGCTTGATCTTGGGTTGCCAACAATTTCCGGAAAGGATATCTGCCGCGAAGTGAAACAGCAGAATCCAGCGCTGCCCATCGTGGTGTTGAGTGCTGCCACAGATGTCACGGATAAGGTAGTGCTTCTGGAGCTGGGCGCCGACGATTACGTTACCAAGCCTTTCAGCCCCAGAGAGCTATTGGCGCGCGTGCAGGCAGCAATTCGGCGAACTCGAAAGCCGAGCGCCGTGGAGGTTGTCGCATTTGACGACATCTCGGTCGACTTCGCGCGGATGGAAATCACACGCAACGGCCAGCCCGTGGTCCTGACAGCTCAGGAATTCAAATTGCTTAGATTTTTTGTGGAAAACGCAGATCGAGTGGTTTCCCGGGAAGAGCTGCTCAACAAGGTCTTGGGTTACCAGAACTACCCCACCACACGCACGATTGACAATCACGTTCTGAAGTTACGACAGAAGTTGGAGCGGGACCCTGGCAATCCCGTTCATTTCCGCACGATCCACGGAGCAGGCTACAAATTCGTACATACACGCGATTGAGTGAAACACCATGGCTAAGCTGCGGCTGCGTACCAAGTTTCTCCTCTCGACGGCCCTGATCTCCTTCAGTCTGACCGCCATCACGCTTCTCCTGGTACGCAACAGTGTCAATTCCCAAGTTCGCAAAGGGATCTTCACTGATTTGGATCACTCGCTGGTTATGTTTCGGAACTTCCAGCAGCAGCGCGCAGCGACCCTCTCGCAGGCAACCGAATTGTTAGCCGACCTTCCAGTCCTTCGTGCCCTCATGACGACGACAGATGAATTGACCATCCAGGATGCCTCGCAGGATCTCTGGCAGGTAGCGCCAAGCGATTTGTTTGTGCTCGCCGATCGCTCAGGCAAAGTTGTCGCGCTACACACCTCCATGGCGGGGTTCACCCGGGAGATGGCACAACAGCGTCTGCCAACCGTTGCGCAGCGAACGGGGCAAGCTGACTGGTGGATCGGCGGCGGACGCATCTATGAGGTCTTCGTGAAGCCGATCTATCTCGGTTCGCCGACCGATAGTCCGTTGCTTGGTTTTTTGGCGGTCGGCTATGAGATTGACGAACCTGTAGTCAAGCAGATGGGACAGTTGGCCGGTGGGCAAATTGTCTTCGCCTATGGCGACACGATTGTCAGAAGTACGCTCCCGCAGGAGCAGCAGAATCAGTTCTTGGCCAAGAGTGGCGAAGTGTCAACCGGCGAAAGCGAGCCTGCGCGCCAAATCGAGCTAGAGGGCGAGCGCTTTTTGGCACGGTCCTTCACGCTTGCTCCCGGACGTACACCGGTCACCCTAACGGTGCTTAAGTCCTACGATAAGGCGACGGCATTCTTGAATCGTTTGAATCGTCTGCTGGTCGGCCTAGGCCTGCTTGCACTGGCAAGCGGAAGCGCCTTGGTTTTCTGGGTTTCCCATTCCTTTACCAGACCCTTGGAGAATCTGGTCGCCGGCGTACGAGCTCTGGAGGAAGGGGACTTCTCCTACCACTTGCAAGTGCGCGGAAAGGATGAAGTGGCGGACCTGACCCGGGCATTCGACAAGATGCGGCACGCCCTGGAGAAGAACCGCGAGCAACTGCTGGAGGCCGAGCGACAGGCAACCATCGGACGGATGGCCAGCTCCATATCGCACGACTTGCGGCATTCCCTGGCGGCTGTGCTTGCGAACACAGAGTTTCTATGCGAACCGGGATTGACGTCGGAGCAGCGTGAAGAGCTGTATCGCGAAGTCCGGGTGGGCGTGGATCGAATGAACGAACTCATTGAGTCGCTGCTCGAGTTCTCGCGGACCCGAGAGTCACTCCGCCTCAGCTTCGGAAGTGTCAATGAGGCGATTGACCGGGCAGTGCAGGGTGTGCGCTTGCACCCAGAGTTTCACCAGATTGCAATCGAAGTCTTTGACGACAACCGCAAAGCGGGATGGCTGGACCTGAAAAGAGTGGAGCGCGCGCTCTTGAACGTAGTCCTGAATGCATGCGAGGCCGTCCCACCTGCCGGTGGTCGAATCGATGTTCGATCAAAGGAGACTTCTCACGGAGTTGAAATCACGGTTGCTGACAACGGCTCCGGCGTCCCTGAGAATGTCCGCGACTCCCTCTTCAAGCCATTTGTCAGCTTCGGAAAAGAAAATGGTACGGGGCTGGGATTGGCCATCGCGCAGAAGATCATTCAGGACCATGGCGGCGATATTGTTTTGGTGAAGACCTCTTCCGAAGGAAGCACTTTCAAGCTGACTCTCCCCCTTGCCGGTCTTGCAGACAGCGGTGCTGCATCGGACACCCATGCGAAACCGAAGCCGGTGGCGGGATAACTCTCAAAGCCTTCGGTTCCCAGACCAAAAACTTACAGCACACTGACAATCGCCTGACAAACCGCCGCCGCGCCTATCTTAGGATTAGCTGCGGTTCAGAGTTCCGGGCTACCATTCCACAGGAGCGCAAGGCTGGTCCTGATTGCGGACCGTTGGGGCAGCCCGGATGGAACCTAAGTTCACCGCAACGCCCGGAAGAGCGGAACCCGTGCACAATCTGCCCGTATTCAAAGTCAAAAAGGAAATGTCGGTTAGAGTTCTTTTGGCGGCCCTGCTTTCTGTTCTGGTGAGCCCACTTGTTTGGGCCCAATCCAATGTCCCGATCATTTCCGGCGGGGCGGGCTTTTTCGGCGGGTCGGAGGGAGGGGTCACGTTCTTCCAGCCCGTTCTGGCGCCCGTGCTCACTGTCCCCCTGGGCGAGAAATGGCTCATCGAGTCCAGGGCGGACCTTCGCGGAGTGATCTTTCGAGAACAAGGGACGACCGGACCGTACCGGGGACGGTTCTTCCCCACGTTGGAGTATCTGCAACTCGATTACAACGCGACCTCCCGGCTCACCATCACCGCGGGGCGGTTTCTGACGCCATTCGGGATATTCAACGAGCGCGTGAGCCCCGTCTGGATCAATAAATTCCAGGATGCGCCCATCATCGCCGCCATCGGGACTCAAGCTGGGTACAGTAACGGCTTTATGGTCAGGGGCGCGTTGGTTTCCCGAAGCAGCTATGCGGTCAATTACACTGCGTACTTTTCAACCCTCAGTTCTGTCAACAACTTCCAATCAAGGAGGAGTGTAGGGGGGCGCGCGGGAGTCTTCTTCCCGAGGGTCCGGTTGGAGCTGGGGACCTCATTCAGCCGATCCCTGCAGGATCTTCGTCAGAACTCGGTGGGCCTGGACGTATCGTGGACGCCGCGTCGAGCGCCCTTTGACATCAAGGGAGAGTGGGCGCACTCGTCGAGTGGACATGGCTACTGGCTGCAGACGGCCTACCGCCTTTCGCATTTTCGCGGACCTGACTCCGCGCTGGGACGGCTTGAGCCCGTGTTTAGAATGGAGCAGTTTTGGCGGTCCCAGCCCATCCCAGGTGATTTTCTTCCCGGCGCCGACAAGCGACGCGTGAACCTGGGGGTGAACTACTACCTTCCACACGAAGTGAGATTGAACGCGAGCTACTCGCGAGACTTGTTCGCCCAGGCCACCGACGTCAACGTCTGGCGATTCGGGATTACCTACCGGTTCCTTTTTCCACTCTGGCCGGGAGGAGCAAAATGAAACGCCCGCATGTCATCTGGGTTTCTCTCCTTTGGGTATCTACCTGTTTGTACTCCCCCGCCCAAAGCGACACGAAGCAGGAGCAACCGAAATCGAAGGGCCAATCCGTTCAGACGGCTTCCACTTCCAACCTGGAAGGAGAGAAGCGCTTCCAAACGCATTGCGGCCGATGCCATAATCCGCCGGAAACTTTGTCTCCGCGAGTGGCTCGCGCTGTTATCCGCCAAATGCGGGTCCGAGCGAGGCTCAGTTCTGAGGACGAAAAGCTGATTCTGCAGTACCTCGCGCCCTAGCGGCGCTGATTTCCCGGGAAAGGGACAAAGGATGGCTTTGCGGAAGCTTTTTCTGTCGCTGGCGGCTCTGCTGTTGGTTGCGACGTTGTCCGCAGGCCCGGCCGAGCCGCCGCGAAGGATTGAGATCGTAGCCAGTCGATTCTCCTTCCGGCCGAATGAGATCACTCTCAAGAAAGGCGAGCCCGTAACGTTGGTGTTGCGCACCACGGACGTTGTGCACGGGATCAAGATCGGGGAGTTCAACGTACGTTCCGACATCAAGAAGGGCGGAGACACCGAAATCACGTTCACTCCGGCGCAGGCGGGCCACTTCGAGGGCAGGTGTGCTCACTTCTGCGGAAGGGGCCACGGATCGATGACGCTTCAGATCAATGTGGGGGAATGAAATCCGGCATTTTCAAAGCGGCGCTAGTGGCGCTCAGCGGGCTGCTGCTGCTCATCGCCCTGCTGGGCGGCGTCCTCTTCCTCCTGGGAGGGATCAAGGCACGGAAACCCGGCGAGTGGGAAACCGCTGCGATGGGGCGAGCGAAACGTTGGATCCTGGTGGGCGATAAGACCACAAAGAATCCAATGGCTGCCACCAAAGAGAACATCGCCATGGGCCAGCAGAATTTCTCGCACTACTGCTTCGCGTGTCATGGCCTCGACGGCCAGAATACCGGAGTCCCATTCGCTGACTCCGTGTCGCCACCGGTGCCCTCGCTTGCTTCTGCGGACGTTCAAGCCTACACCGACGGGCAGCTGCATTGGATCATAAGCAACGGCCTGTGGCTGACGGGAATGCCCGCGTCGAAGGGAATCCTCAACGACGACGAGATTTGGTCGACCGTACTATACATACGCAATCTGCCGCCAGCGGGAAGTCTGGGAGAACCGGCCATGTATAGCGGTGATTTGTCACTTTCGATTCCGAGAAATGGCCGAGAGGCCGAAAGCAAGTAAGGAGAAGAGGCAGGTGCCCAATTCGAATCCACATTAGCCGTTTATGCCGGAACGTCATTCTGGAGAGCATGCTCTTGCTGGCGATGGCGAGCGCCGCGGACGCTCAAGCTCCAGGCACAGGTGCGATCGCGGGTCAGGTTCTTGATCCGTCGGGGGCAGTCCTTCCTAACGCTCGCGTTGCGGTAACGAACGAGGAAACAAGCTGGTCCCGCGCGGCCACCACGACTTCTACGGGTTGGTTTCGAGCCCCTCTGCTTCCGCCCGGAAACTATTCCGTGGTGATCGAGGCCCAAGGCTTCCGACAGATGACGTTGCGCGCGATTCCCGTGATCGTCTCTGATACCACCCGAGTGGATGTCACACTGCAAGTGGAAGTCGCTCGCGCGCAAGTGCAGGTCACTGCCGCTCCTGAAATGGCTCAAACGGAGAGTTCAGCCCTGGGCCACGTAACCGACGAGAGAACACTGGTAGCACTGCCCCTCGCCAACCGCAACTTTTCTCAAGTCCTGGCGCTTTCCCCCGGTGTCCTGGTGGAGGTTCCCAATGCCGGGGCTCTGGGCAGAAACACTCAAAATATCTCTGTGAATGGAGCCAAGACCACGTCCAACAACTTCCAGTTCAATGGGGTGGACGCAAACAACATCGCGCAAAACTCGTTCTCCGGCTCAGGATTTGCCCCGGAGACCGGCATCGCCGTCCCCGCCCCCGACACCATCACGCAGTTCAAGGTGCAGACGGGGATGTACGACGCGGGCTACGGGAGAGGCGCCGGGGCCAACGTAGATCTGGTGAGCAAGGCGGGAACGAACAAGTTTCACGGGAGCCTGTGGGAATTCTTCCGCAATGACGCACTGAACGCCAACGATTTCTTCCTCAAGCGAAACCATCAGCCCCGGCCGGTGCTCAAGCAACACCAATTCGGAGGCGCATTTGGCGGCCCCATCCGAAAAGACAAGACGTTTTTCTTTGGTTCCTATCAAGCCACCATTCAGCGGAACGGCAACGATCCCAGCGTCTCCTTGGTCACTACGTTCCTGCCGCCTTTGACCGATGACCGGTCCGCGGCCGCCTTAGGGAGTCTTTTTGGCGGGCAGACGGGCGTCAATGGCGGGGTCGCGGTGGCGCCGGATGGATCCAACATCAATCCGGTAGCGCTGGCCCTGTTGAACTTCAAGCTCCCCAACGGAAGCTATGCCATTCCCAACCCGCAAACCATTCTCCCTGGCGGCGTGGGAGTGTCAACGTACTCCATCCCGGCACGGTATCGAGAGGACCAGTTCAGTGTCAACCTGGATCACGCCCTATCGCAACCCAACCAGCTCGCGGGCAGGTTCTTTTATTCGCGTCTCACGATCAACACTCCGTTCACTGCCTACGGTACCACCATGCCCGGCTTTGGAACGGATGTGACCGAGCGGAACATCATGTTTGTCTTGTCGGACACGCACGTCTTCAATCCCAACCTGATCAACGTGGCGCGTTTTGGATACATGCGATTCGACGGTTCCCAAGTCTCCGCTATCCCGATCAACGCCACCGACGTAGGGATGCACACGGGAGGGGCACTCCCGGGAATCCCGGGAATCCAGGTGCTGGGACTTTTTAACATCGGCTCCGTTTTTCAACCGTTGTATCAGGAGACCACAAACACGTTTGTCTGGCAGGACACGGTCTCCCTGACTCGCGGCAAGCATAGTCTGCGCTTCGGTGGGGAGGTAAAGCGGCATCAACTGGTTCCTGTGCCCTCTACCGTGGGCGGGTTCCTGTTCTTCCTGAGTTTCCCGGATTTCTTGCTGGGCGAAAGCGCGGCGCAAAACGGCAGCGGCCAAAGCAACATTTTCCTCAGCGTGGCAGGAACGGGGATCTTCCGCAAAGATGAACGCTACGCGGACTATGCGGGCTTCATCCAGGATGACATAAGAGTGACGCCACGACTGACCGTGAACGCCGGCCTGCGCTATGAGTTTTTCGGCCCGCCGAGTGACGTTCACGGCAGGTTGTCGAATTTCGATCCGGCGATTGCCACCTCGCAGGTGCCATCGTCGGGCAGTTTCAGCGGGTTTGTGATGCCTTCGAACTTCGACGGGCCCGTGCCCGCGGGCGTCGTGAAGAGCGGGAACTCCGGGATGTGGAAACCGGACCATAAGGATCTGAGTCCGCGCCTCGGCTTCGCGCTCCGCCTGTCCGACCGCCCAACTGTAGTTCTGCGGGGAGGGTATGGCATCTACTATCAAAGGCTTTCGGGACAGCTGGCCGCGCAAAATATTGGTCAACCTCCTTTCTCGCTGATCCAGGCGCTTCAGGGAGCGGGGAACGCCGCCGCCACCTTGCAGGAACCTTTCAATCCCCAGCCGCCCCCGGACTCGGCCTACCCGATTTTCGTCCCGCGCACGCCCAACAGCGCATTGTCTCTTCGGGCAATCTCGCAGAATGTACCCAACCCCTACGCCCAGCAATACAATCTCAACGTTCAATATGAGTTTGCGAGGGATTTCCTGCTGGAGGTGGGATACGTCGGTTCCAAGACGACAAACCTTGCCGGCTGTCGCCAGTTCAATCAGGCGCTCCTCGCGACGCCCCAGAACCCAGTCAATGGGGAAACCACGACCACGAATGGAAACGTAGCCAACAGAGTGCCCTTCGCCGGCCTTGCGGGAGGGTCCTTCCTCTGCGGTACAGATCTCGACGCGAGCTACAACTCGTTGCAGACGAGTGTGACCAGGCGATGGAGTCACGGTCTGGCTTTTCGGGGAAGCTACACTTTTTCCAAGAATCTGGATTTCACCAGTGCGACGGGCGGACTTTCGTCGATCGACTTTTATTTCCTGGGCAACGACCAAACCAAGCCCCGCCAGTCCCGCGGCCTGAGCCTTTTTGACCGGACGCACCGCTTTGTCCTGAGCTTCGTGTATGAGCCTCCCAACCTTACAACGGGGCCGAACCTGGTGCGCCGCGTGCTTTCCCGTTGGCAGTTCTCCGGCATATCGGTTCTCCAATCCGGCTTGCCCATCACCGTGATCGATAGCACCGCAGGTTCAGTCTATGGAAATCTGTCGTTTACGAACCGGGCGGAGTGCACCGGCGCCAACCCTGCTTCGTCTGGATCCGTGATCGACCGGCTCAGCGGTTATTTCAATCCTGCCGCCTTCACGAATCCCCCAGTCATCGGAGATGGAACGGGCTTTGGCAACTGCGGTGTGGGCACATTGCGAGGGCCGAGCCAGTTCAATCTGGACCTCGGAGTTCAAAGGACTTTCCCCGTCACGGAGGGGAGCAACCTGCAGTTCCGGGCGGAGTTCTTCAATTTCACCAACACACCCAAGTTTGGCCAGCCCGTCAGCGACCGCGCGGCCGGCCCCGCGTTCGGGGTGATTGCGTCTACGGTTTCGAATCCGAGGATCGTTCAGTTCGCGCTCAAGTTCAACTTTTGAACAGGGATATTCCGTTGTCAGGGATGGAGCATTTCGAGCGGGCCATCTTTGAAAAGATCATGAAGCAGGGAGAAAATAGCTGAATGGAACTGCGAATCGCGAGAATCGACCCCGTGCTTTCTAACTTCGAAATGCCCTTACGGGCGGTTTACCATCCTCTGGGTTTTTCACTGGAGATTGACACCAACTCCAGCGAAGTACTCGCCGCTGCCGAGGAAAGTTGGGGACACTTTCGAAAAGTTTTCTCTCAGCCTCCAGTACGGTTGCGGATCGGAGTGCTGGAAGGCAAGACCGTAGAGTGTCCTCAACGGCCGGTATGCCGGGAACATGGTGACTTGATGGTACAGGTCGCGGACGCTGGAAATTTCTCCGTCTGTGATCTGCGGGGAGGGTTCGGGTTCGCCTGGCTCACCCAGGCGACGGTGGCGCACCGGCCCTATCTGCGTTGGCACTTTATCGAGGGAATGACCCGGAATCTGCTGGCAGCTTCTTATGTCACCCCCATTCATGCCGCCTGCGTGGAACGAGGAAAGCGTGGATTCTTATTGTGCGGAGACTCGGGCGCAGGGAAATCCTCGCTGGCCTATGCCTGCGCCCGCAGCGGCTGGACCTTGCTGTCGGATGACTCCTGCTGCCTGGTTCGTGGGCAGGAGGGTCGCCGGGTAGTTGGCAACCCGTACCAGATCCGACTGCGTGAATCCGCTACCGGGCTTTTTCCTGAGCTCCAACAGCAGCGGCGCACGCCTCACAACGGAGAGTTGGCCATTGAGGTGGTCACGGCCGGCCTGCCTGAGATCAGGATTACCCATGAGTCCAACATCCATTGCGTCGTTTTTCTCAATCGCGGCGTGCCCGGTCCACCTCGGCTCTTGCCATTCCCGAAAGCCACGGCTCAGAAGTGGTTTGAGCAGGTCATCTGCTATGGGTCAGAGGAACTCCGCAACGCGCACAAGGCCTCCCTGCGCAACCTACTTACCGCGGAAATCCTGGAATTGCAGTACGACGACTTGGACTCCGCCGTGGAACTGCTGGAAGCCATGATCCGCCCTGACGGTGGGGCGCTCGCCAAGTCAGATACTGGCCCGGCGCGACGAGAGCATGCGTAAGATACCGCCTCATATAAGGGCGGTACTGGAGGCGCTGCAATTCCGCGGCGCACGAAGAGACGCACTGCGGACTCTGACTGACGCCGAGTGGAAAGACATCCTGTCCCATTGGGCCTGGGTGCGCTTGACGCTGCCGCTCCGGCAGGTGTGCGGTGAGGACCTCCCGCATTGGGTTCGATCAGAAATCGATCAAAATATCGCCGACAACACCGAGCGGTTCGAGCGCATCAAGAAGACCTACTTGGAGATCGCCGGTGCACTGCGCGACGCGAACCTGGAACATTTGGTGCTCAAAGGTTTCGCGCAGTGGCCTGCTTACATGCAGGGTCCGAATGTTCGCACCCAGTCCGACATTGACCTATTCTGCCCTCCGGAATCAGTTTTTCATGCCCGGGATACCCTTGGTGAGCTCGGCTACCGTTGGCTTCCTGGCCTCGAGAACAAACTCTCCGATCATCTGCCCCCCTTAGAGAAGCAAGACGAGTGGCAATGGCGTGGGAAACACTTCGACCCCGAGATTCCGGTCTCTGTCGAACTTCACTTTCGCTTCTGGAATGAAGCTCACACTCGTCTCGGGCCGAGGGGCCTGGAAGAATTCTGGATTCGACGTGTCGAACGGCAGTTGCACGACTTCACCTTCCCGGCCCTGGAACAACCGGACAGCCTGGCCTACGCCGCGCTTCACGTGTTGCGCCACCTCCTGACAAGAGGGCTGCTGCCATATCATGTCTATGAGATTTCCTGGTTTCTGCACACCAATGCGGACAATAAGCCATTTTGGAAGAAACGGCAGGAATCACATCACGATTCTCTACGCTCGCTGGAAGCAGTCTGCTTCAGGCTGGCGACAGACTGGTTTGATTGTCGCCTGCCAGGGGAGGTAGATGAGGAAATCAGATCCCTGCCCACTCCCGTTCAGCAGTGGTTTCAAAAGTATGGGGATTCGCCTCTTGCCTGTCTGTTACGCCCCAACAACGACGCTCTGTGGCTGCACCTGAGTCTACTCAAATCCCCTGCTGACAAACGGTCGGTCCTGTGCAGGGGTTTCCTTCCGATACTGCCCCCAGCCGTAGCGGTGAAGCGTTGGACATTGCGGAACTACGGTGAATATTTCGTCCATGCCATTTCCCGTGTGCCCTATCATTCGCGGCTGCTCCCGAGGACGCTCTGGGGAGGCTTTCGTTGGTGGTGGTCCACGAACGACCTGGGCAAACAGTTCTGGACTTTTTTCGTTGCCTCGGCTTGCTTTGTCATGGGCATGTCCATCTTCTTCTTCCTCTATAATCTCTTCCTGCTGGATCATGGATATACCGAAAAGTTCCTGGGACAGGTGAGGAGTGCCGGTGCCGTGGGGAGCGTCGCGGGTTCAATCCCCGCAGCCATCCTGGCCCAACGATTCGGCCTGCGCAAGACCATGCTGGGAGGCTTGGCCCTGCTAACGCTGTTTTCGGCGTTGCTCGCGCTTCTGGTCTCGGCAGTACCTCAACTCTGCCTGGCATTCCTTGCCGGCGTAGCATCCAGCATTTGGTTGGTGTGCAGTTTTTCGGCGGTAGGTCAGTTGACGACCGAACAAAGCCGACCTTTCGGGTTCAGTTTGATGACGTCTTCTGGTATCGGATTGGGAATGGTCGGTGGACTGGTAGGAGGTCTGCTGCCAGGGTGGTGGGCGCGAATCGAACCGATGGCGACACCCGGCCAGCTTAAGCAGGCGGCGTTGCTTACCGCTTGTGGAGTTGTCGCGCTGGCCCTCTGGCCCGCCTCCCGTCTCCGGTTCGCCTCCGTGCCCGCTCCCGAGAAGAAGCTTTACCCACGTAATCCATTCGTGCTCCGCCTCCTGGCCGCCCTAGCCGTCTGGCATCTCGTGACCGGGGCCTTCAGCCCTTTTTACAATGCATACTTTTCACAATATGTGCGGATGCCGCTGAGACAGATCGGCATGGTCGCGGCCGCGTCCCAGCTTTCACAAGTGCTCGCCATCCTGGCTGCCCCCTTTTTGTTCCGGAAGGTCGGGCTGGTCTCCGGCATCGTGTACACGCAGGTCGCCACGGCAATAGCGCTGGTTTGCCTGGCCGGGACGTCAACCATGTCGGGTGCTGCCATGGTGTACGTAGGCTACACGGCGTTCTTGTGGATGAGCGAACCGGGCATGTTCAGTCTTTTGATGAACCGCGTTGCTCCCTCGGAGAGGGCTGGGGCGTCGGCGCTGCTACTGCTCGCAATATCCTTGCCGGGCGCAATGGCAGCGGCGCTAACGGGAGCTGCGTTTGTGCGTTACGGTTATCCGGCGGTCCTGGGGGTTACGGCAGGGGTGGCCTTCGTGGCAGCACTGTTGTTTCTGGTGTTACTGGGGGAGCGTCCCCAGACCTCTACTGAACCAAAGCCTGAAACTTGTATCAGTGGAAACTAGAGGCAAGCTTAGCGGAAGTGCGGGAGGCGACGGGATCTGAGTGTGGATCGGCAGATCCTGCGGGAGATTGTCCGCGCCCTGCGGCTGTTCTGCTACCAGCCCGCGGCTTTGATATCCTCTACGGTCATTATGCGAAACACACTCCTGCTTCTCCTTCTGATGTGCGCCTCCACCTTTGCCCAGGAGGCCGCGCCACAAAAACGCCCCCTGCGTCTCGATGATCTCTACCAGCTTCGCGGGGTCACAGATCCGCAGCGCTCCCCCGACGGCAACTGGGTCGCCTATACCGTCAGCGGCGTGGACGTGAAGAAGGACAAGAGCATCAGTCACCTTTGGCTCGCCGGCTGGGACGGCAAACAAGAGCGCCAGCTCACCTTCAGCGACCAGGGCGAAAACACCCCGCGCTGGAGCGCCGACGGCCGCCAGCTCGCCTTCCTCTCCTCGCGAACCGACGCGTGCGAGAAGCCCCAGCTCTGGCTGCTGCCGCTGGCGGCCGGGGGCGAGGCCGTTCGGCTGACCGAGTTCCAGCGCGACATCGCTGATTTCGCCTGGTCGCCAGATGGCAAACGCCTGGTGCTGGTGGTGGAGGATGATCCCGATGAGATGAAGACGGAGAAGCCGGAACCCGAGACCGGGCCCGGCAAGCCCAAGCCGGGCGCCGCCTCCGCCGCCCCGGGCGAGAGTGCGAAGGACGCGGACGAGGGTTGCCCGCTCAAGGACAAGAAGCCCAAGCCCATCGAGGTCACCCGCTACAAGTTCAAGCAAGACATCACCGGCTATCTCACCCGCAAGCGCAGTCATCTCTACCTGTTCGACATCGAGACCCGCAAGTCCGAGTTGCTCACCCCGGGCGACTATGACGAACTCCTGCCCGCGTGGTCGCCCGACGGCAAGTGGATCGCCTTCGTTTCCAAGCGCCATCCCGCCGATCCCGACCGCGGCGACAACTGGGACGTGTTTGTGATCGAGCCGCGCGTGGGAGCGCAGGCCAAACAGCTCACCACTTCGATGGGGCAGGATAATTCGCCTAACGGGCAGAGCTCCCTGGCGTGGAGCCCCGATTCCACGCGCGTCGCCTATCTCGCAGGCCTGCCTGACCCCAAGCTCTACGCCTACGACCAACCCGTACTGGCGATCGCTGAGGTGAACGGAGGCGCCAGAGAGATCGGCCGCAGCCTCGATCGCAATCAGTCCGAACCGCAGTGGTCTGCCGACGGCAAGTCGGTGGCCGTCCTGCTGGAAGACGATCGCTCGGTCTTGCCCATCCGCATCAACCTGGCCAGCGGTCGGAGTTCCCCGCTGCTGCGCGGGGAGCTGACGGTTTCAGCTCCTTCGGCCGGAAGGGATGGCGGCTTTGCCGCCCTTCTCTCCACCGATAGCGCACCCGAGGAAGTGGTCGCCGTCGAGAACGGCGAGATGCGGCGGCTCTCGCATCAGAACGACAAGTGGTTGAGTGAGGTCCAACTCGCCCCGGTCGAAGACTTTACCTCGCTCTCCAGCGATGGCACCGAGGTGCACGGCCTGATCACCAGGCCCTTCGCCTCAGGGCAGAAGTTGCCCACCCTGCTGCAGATCCACGGCGGGCCCATCGGGCAGGACCAGCACGAGTTCCGCTTTGACTGGCAGCTATTTGCCGCCAACGGGTATGCGGTCATCGCCGCCAACTACCGCGCCAGCAGTGGCCGCGGCTCCGCCTACCAGCGCGCCGTCTACGCCGACTGGGGACATAAGGAGGTCATCGATCTTCTGGGCGCGGTGGATCACACCGTCAAGAGCGGGTTGGCGGACCCCGCCAAGCTGGGCATCGGCGGATGGAGTTATGGCGGAATCCTCACCGACTTCACCATCGCCAGCGACACTCGTTTCAAGGCCGCCACCAGCGGCGCCGGCTCCGCCCTCACCCTCGCCATGTACGGCGTGGATGAATACGTCACCCAGTACACCCTGGAACTCGGCCCGCCCTGGAAGACCACCGACCTGTGGCTCAAGCTGAGTTATCCCTTCCTGCACGCCGACCGCATCAAGACGCCGACCCTGTTCCTTGGCGGCGAGAAGGATTTCAACGTGCCCCTCATCGGCGGAGAGCAGATGTACCAGGCATTGCGCGAACTCAACGTTCCCAGCGAGCTCGTCATCTATCCCGGCGAATTTCACGGCATCAAGCGCCCTAGTTTCAAGCGCCACCGCCTGGAACGCTATGTGCAGTGGTATGACCGCTGGATCAAGGGCGCAGCGCCTTCCCCAAACAAGTGACCCTCGGGTACTCCCTTTGGAATCCTGCTTCGGGGTTGCCCCCCCGCTGCGGCGAATCGATGGCCTCGCCTCGGCCTGACCAACAAAAAACCCCGGAACCCTCGTTCCGGGGTTGCTCAAGTCCTCCAGCTGGGTCAGGCAGCCAGCGCCTTCTCGAAATGCTCGCACAGCGTGGTCTCGAGTGTGTAGCACCTCACGCAGGCCGGAGCGCCGCCGGTGCCTGCTCGAGCCCCGGGGAACCCCCTACCCGCCGGAGGTGAAGCCCGCCACCGCCTCTGCGGTCGTGGCATGGAGGCCGACGATGCTCTCCATGTGGGTCAGCTTCAGGACGTCCTCCACCACTCCCTTGGCGCCGGCCACCCGCAACTCCCCGCCCGCCTTTTTCAGCTTGCCCGAGCACATGGCGATGATGCCGATTCCCGTGCTGTCCATCTGGGTCACGCCCGAAAGGTCGAAGATCACCTTCCTCTCGTTCGCCTTCTGCAGCTCCGCTACCGCCCACTCCAGCTCCTTGGCGGAATTCCCCAGGCAGATCCTGCCCTCCAGCTCGATCACCATGATGTCCGGCTCGACACGCTTCTTCTGGATATTCAGCAGCACGTGGAATCTCCTGTCGAAAGCGGAACGCGCTTTCTCGTGGGATGAAAACGGCGAGTCATCTTAGGCTCTGCCCGGATGTGAGTCAACGGGCCTAGAGTTCGTCCAGCAGCCGGCCCAGAGTAGGCTTGTGCTTCTCCCGCCCCTCCTTCTTCTTGTCGGGGACGCGCCGCGTCACCGGCGGCGCCCCGATCTTCTCCCGCGCCGCCTCCTTCACCGCCTTCACCGCGCGAAACGGCTTCCGCTTCCTTCGCTTTGCCATTCTCCCCATTCCCGCAGCGCCATTATGCAATAATCGAATCCACTAGCTTGTCGCTTATTGCTGATCGCTCACTTCCATGGACGAACGCGAATTCTTCGACGAAAAGGAAGAGAAGAAGCCGGCGACCCTGAACTGCCCCGCCTGCCGCCAGTCGGCGGAGTATGAGCTCTCCTGGCTGGTGCGCACCAAGAAGCGCCAGCTCCCCGGCCGCGCCGACGAGCGCGACCGCGCCAAGTTCGCCAAGGCCCGCTCCTACATGGTCCGCAAGGACGACTTGGTCATGTGCAAGAACGTCCGCTGCCGCAAGCGCATCGAGGTCTCCGGCGTCCA